>JAYSZS010000436.1:0-15323 GCA_043737935.1 Propionivibrio sp.
GGTGGACTTTGAAGTTCGGTTCGATTGCCCGGCGATACGGAGTTTAAATACGGAGTTTAAAGAAATTTGTTTCAAGCTCGTTTTTATTACCTACCCGGCGTCATCCCGCTACAATATGCCACTCTAGGCGTGATTCAAGAACAAGCGTATCTACAGCTCGGTATGGCAGGGAGAGGTTGAATGTTTCTAATCGTCGGCTACGTCATCATTCTGGCTTCGGCGCTCGGAACCTACGCGGTACACGGTAGCTTGGCAGCTTTGTGGGTGCCGCTCGAATACATTGCCATTGTCGGCCTGACGATCGGCGGTTTCGTGGCCGGAAACGACATCAAGGTCATCAAGTCGACAATGGGCGGACTGCCCAGCATTTTCAAGGGTTCGAAATTCAACAAGGCGCTTTACGTCGATTTGCTTTCAATGCTTTATGAAGTATTGGCCAAGGTGCGTAAGGAAGGCTTGATGTCAGTCGAAAACGATGTCGAGAATCCGCATGAAAGCCCGATCTTCGGCAAGTATCCGGCAATATCCCAAGATCATCATGTCATGGAATTCATTACCGACTATCTGCGCATGATGGTCGGTGGCAACCTTAATGCCCTTGAAATCGAAAACCTGATGGATGTCGAAATCGAGACGCACCATCACGAGGTCATGGTTCCCGGCCACGTCATGGCCAAAATGGCGGATGCGGTACCCGCATTCGGTATTGTCGTGGCGGTGATGGGCGTGGTTAACGTCATGGGATCGGTGGGCGAGCCGCCGGCGGTGCTGGGCAAGATGATCGGCGGTGCGCTGGTCGGCACCTTCCTCGGCATTCTCATTTCCTACGGTTTTGTTGCTCCGATCGCCACCTTGCTTGAGCAGAAAGCTGAAGAAGGCTCCAAAATCTATCAGGTGATCAAGGTCGTTCTGCTCTCTTCAATGTCAGGCTACGCGCCACAGGTGGCGGTTGAGTTCGGACGCAAGGTACTTTACTCGAATGACCGGCCGACATTCGGTGAGCTTGAGCAAGAACTCAAGGCGCGCAAGGGCAAGTAGCCCCGGTGTTGCCAAGCGAGGACCCTGAATGAGCGAAGATGTACGCCCGATAGTCATCAAACGCATCAAGAAGGTGGCGGGTGGCCATCACGGCGGCGCCTGGAAAATCGCCTATGCCGACTTTGTGACGGCGATGATGGCGTTCTTTCTGCTGATGTGGCTGCTCGGTTCAACGGCGAGTGGCGACCTCAAGGGCGTTGCCGATTACTTCCTCAATCCACTCAAGGTCGGCATGTCAGGCGGCACCGGAGCCGGTGATGCGACCAGCATTCTGAAGGGCGGCGGCAAGGATCTGACCAGCAGTTCCGGCCAGGTCAAGGCCGGCGAGGTGCAGGCAACAAAAAAGGCGCCAACGCTCAGGGAGGTCAAGGCTGAACAACTGCGCAAGGAGTTCGAGCAGCGTGAGAAAGCAACGCTCAACGAACTGAAACAGAACATCGAGAAGCTCATCGACAATAATTCAATGCTCAGGCAGTTCAAGAACCAGTTGCTGATCGATGTGACTCCGGAAGGTTTGCGTATTCAGATTATCGATGAGAAAAACCGCCCGATGTTTGATACCAGCAGCGCCGAACTGAAGCCCTATTCCAAGGTGATCCTGCGTGAAATTGGCAAGGCGCTGAACGCTGTGCCCAATAAGGTCAGTTATTCCGGGCATACGGATGCGGCGCAGTTCGGCGGCGGCGAGAAAGGATTTTCCAACTGGGAGCTGTCGGCGAATCGGGCGAACGCGTCGCGTCGTGAAATGATTGCCGGCGGCATGGATGAAAACAAGGTGATGCGAGTGGTTGGTCTGTCTTCGACCGTGTTGTTCGACAAGAACGACCCCTTGAGCTCAGCCAATCGACGGATCAATATTGTGGTTCTGAACAAGCGAACCGAAGAAGCCATGCTGCAGGAAGACGGCAATGCGGTGCTCCAGGCGGACAACGACGCGAGTGCAGAAGTATCGCCTGCTCAGGCAAAATCCGATGTCAGGAATTGATCTGGCGGACCGCTGGATACCGGTAACAACAGACTGCGGTCATTTTCATGATTGAACCGATGCCCTCATGGAGCAAGGCAACTGCGCTGCGTGATGCCGGTCAGCGAGAATTCGCTTTTACTCCCTCGGATTTCGAGTGCGTGCGCAAGTTGATCCATGAACATGCCGGTATCTCACTTTCGGATGCCAAGCAGGACATGGTTTACAGCCGCCTGGCGCGCCGTTTGCGCGAAACACGACTTAAATCCTTTGGCGACTATCTGGCATTGCTTCAGCGAGGCGACAAGATCGAGTGGGAAAAATTCGTCAATTCGCTGACCACCAATCTCACGTCCTTTTTTCGCGAAGCGCACCATTTTACGATTCTTGCCGGGCATCTGCAGAAGTTGCACGGGCGTTCGCCGATCAGGATCTGGTGTTGTGCGGCGTCGACCGGAGAGGAGCCCTACAGTATCGCGATGACTGTGGTTGAAACTTTCAACAGTTTCAACGTGCCAGTGACCATCCTGGCCTCCGATCTGGATACCAGTGTGCTGGCTAGTGCCGCCAAGGGGGTTTATTCGCTGGATCGTGTCGAGCGGATCGCGCGCGAGCGTTTGAGCCGTTTTTTTGTCAAGGGCTCGGGCGCACAGGAGGGCCTTTTTACTGTGCGTCCGGAGTTGCGTCGCCTGATCAGCTTCCAGCGCCTGAATCTGCTGGAGCCGAACTGGCCGGTTCGCGCTCCGCTCGATATCATTTTCTGTCGAAACGTCATGATCTATTTTGACAAACCGACGCAGTTCAGAATCCTGTCGCGTTTTGCTCCCTTGCTGAGCGACACGGGACTACTGTTTGCCGGGCATTCGGAAAGCTTTTTGCATGCGGCCGATTTGTTCCGCTCGCAGGGAAAAACCGTTTATGAACTCGCCCCCAGGCCACGCTGATAGGGCAAAGTCGACTGCTGCACCGCACACCGTGAGCAAGCCGGTGACGAGCAGCGGCAAGATCATTTTTGTCGGGGCTTCAACCGGAGGAACAGAAGCAGTCAAGATCTTTTTGCTTGGAATCCCGCCGGATTGTCCGCCGATTCTGATTGTTCAGCATATGCCGGAGTCGTTTACCGCCTCGTTTGCCGCTCGCCTGAACACGCTATGCGCGCCCCGCGTGATCGAGGCCCAAGGTGGAGAGTTGCTTGAATCGGGAATGGTCTATGTCGCACCAGGTCATTCGCACTTGAGAGTAAAGCGTGGCGCGTCGGCTTATGTCACTGAATTGCTCAAGACGCCGCCGGTCAATCGCCATCGTCCTTCGGTCGATGTGCTGTTCGACTCGGCGGCTGACATTATCGGGCGCAACGCGATCGGGGTCATTCTCACTGGCATGGGCAAAGACGGCGCCAACGGGTTGCTGCGCATGCGCCAGGCTGGCGCAAGGACTTTCGGCCAGGACGAAGCGAGTTGTGTTGTTTATGGGATGCCACGTGAAGCCGCATTGATTGGTGCGCTCGAAGATATCGCCAGTCCGGATGGGCTGGCCCGGCGTGTACTCTCTCTTCTCGGACGGCCAGGTTGATGACCCAGTTTGGCGCATGACGTGATGAAAAGAGTACGATAATCCGGCCCTTGTTTGCTCCATCAAATGGTACTGAAATTAACCTTGAGTTTTCAGCAGATAGAGGGTTTGATGAAGTAATCCGCCATTTATATACAGATGGTTATAGTGGATTGTTCCGTGTTCAATTAAGATGTGCTCAACATGGAAGACACTTGCTTTCCCAGGATGGAGTTTATGCATGTCAGAACTGCTTAAAAATATTGATGCTCGAACCAAACTCGCCGGCACCAACAAGCTGGAGATATTGCTGTTCTCGCTGGGCACCAATTCAAAAACTGGGCGAAGTGAAACGTTTGGCATCAATGTTTTCAAAGTGCGGGAAGTCATGCGGACTCCGGTCATTACTTCAGCACCGGAGATGCCGGCATCGGTTGTGGGAATGGTTAGTCTGCGTGGCGTGCTGGTGCCGGTTGTCGATCTGGCCAGTTATGCCGGGGTGGCTACCGACACGCCGCGCTCGATCATGATTGTTACCGAGTACGCCGGTCATACGCAGGGCTTTCTGGTTGAGGGCGTTGACACCATTCTTCGTCTGGACTGGAGCCAGATGAGGGTCCCACCGGAGATGCTGATGGCCGAGCTGGGCGGACTGGTAACGGCAGTGACCGAGTTGCCCGATGGTCGTCTGGTGATGATGTTGGACGTTGAAAAAGTGCTTTCGGAAACGACGAATTACGACGAGGAAATCGTTTTTCGCAATATCAAGCCGCTCAATGATCCGGCGCTGACTGTCTTTTTTGCCGACGACTCAGTCGTTGCGCGCAAGCAGATAACGCGCACTCTCGAGGCCATGAACGTCAAGTACGTTGGCGCGATCAATGGACGGGAAGCATGGAACGAACTCGAGAAAATCGCCACTTATGCCCAGGCTTCCGGGCAAAAGGTGAGTGATCTGGTCAGTCTGGTGCTGACCGATGTCGAGATGCCGGAAATGGACGGGTATATCCTGACCAAGAAAATAAAAACCGATCCGCGCTTTGCCGGGGTGCCGGTTATCATGCATTCGTCGCTGTCCGGAATGTCCAATCAGCAACTCGGCCAATCGGTCGGTGTCGATGAGTACGTGCCCAAGTTCGAAGCGCAGAAACTCTCGGAAACGCTAACACGGCGGCTGCTGGGATCCGTTCCTGTGGTGCAGCCGGTTGCCTGAAGCATTGATCTCGCTGGAGTATGACGATGACGATGGACCTGGTGAACAGCAAAAACCTGCTGGATAGTGTCGATGCGAGAACCCGGCGGGCCGGCTCCAACAAGATGGAGATTCTTCTTTTTTCGCTGGGAACACGGGAGACATTCGGGATCAACGTATTCAAGGTGCGTGAAGTCGGGCGCACGCCGCATATTACCCGGACTCCTAACATGCCACGCGGCGTTGAAGGCCTGGTTTCACTGCGCGGGAATGTGATTCCGGTGCTGTCCTTGGTCAGTTTTCTGGAACACAAGGATGAGCCGATCGAGCGTGGCAAGACCATGATGGTGGCTGAATACTCGAAGCGCACGCTGGGTTTTCTGGTGCACGAAGTCGACCGCATCATCCGCGTGGATTGGGAAAAGGTCAGAGCACCGGAAAGCATCCTGTCTTCGAATCAGGGGCTTATTACGGCCATCACCGAGCTTGACAACGGCACCCTGGTGTCGCTCCTCGATGTCGAGCAAATCCTCGCCAATGCGTTTGGCGAGGCCGTCATTATCAACATTTCTCCGGCACAGGTCAGTGCAGATACCGGGGTGTTTTTCGCCGATGATTCGATCGTTGCCCGGCGCAAGATTGCAGAAGTGTTCGACAAGCTTGGCGTCAAGCACAAACACGCCACCAATGGAGCGGAGGCATGGAGCCGTTTGCAGGGTATGGCAGCGCATGCCCAGCAAACTGGCGTTTCGCTGAACAATGACATTCGCCTTATCCTGGTTGATGCGGAAATGCCGGAGATGGACGGCTACGTGTTGACCAAGCACATCAAGGGCGATTCACGTTTTTCCGGCATCCCGGTCGTCATGCACTCATCGCTTTCCTCCGAAGCCAACAAGGCCATGGGGCAGGCGGTAGGCGTCGATGCCTACGTGGCCAAGTTTGATGCCGAGATGCTGGCGGACACACTGCGTCCAATGCTTGAGCGATAAGTAAAATTCAGGAGTAAAGAATGGCTGATCCCAAGTTGAGAATTCTGGTGGTCGATGATTTTTCGACAATGCGCCGCATTGTCAGAAACCTGCTCAAAGAGCTGGGTTATACCAATGTAGAGGAGGCCGAAGATGGCGCGATTGCTCTACAGAAACTTCAGGGGGGTGGATTCGAGTTTGTCGTCACTGACTGGAATATGCCGAATATGGACGGCTTGCAGTTGCTGCAAGCCGTTCGTTCGACGCCGACCCTGAAACATTTGCCGGTGATGATGATTACGGCCGAAGCCAAAAAGGAAAACATCATTGCGGCTGCCCAGGCGGGTGCCAGCGGTTACATCGTAAAGCCTTTTACCGCGGCGACGCTGGCCGAAAAATTGCAGAAAATTTTTGACAAAATGGGTGTTTGAGATGAGTGACGCAAATACTACGGCCGATTCCAGCGAACTTGAGGCGCTGTTCGACAGTATTGCCGGCGGAGTGGCAACTACCGCGCCGTCTCCCGTAACGCCTTCGGCGGCTGTTGCAGAAACCCGGCCTTCGCTCATGCAGCAGGCACGTGAAGGCGATGGTTCGACCGACGACTCGCAGGATTTGCAGGCCCTGTTTGATTCGATTGCCGAGCAGAAGTCTTCCGGTGAGGCGAGCATGGTCGTCGGAGGGGACGGTTTGTCCGGTGGCTCGGAGAACTGGCTGGTTCAGGACAAGGTGTTCCAGCAGGTCGGGCAGATGGCCAGGCAGTTGCACGACACCCTTGGGGGTTTGGGGTATGACAAGCTCCTTGAAAAAACAGCTTCGGCGATTCCGGATGCAAGAGACCGGCTGGTTTATATTGCCAATCTAACGGAGCAGGCGGCGTGCAAGGTATTGAACGCCACCGATATTGCCAATCCCTTGCAGGAAGAACTGGAAGCCGGGGCTGCGTTGCTCGGCACCAAGTGGGATGCCCTTTTCGCCAACCGGATGGGGTTAGAGGATTTCAAGCTGCTCGCCGCAGAAACGCGGGCATTTCTCAAAAATGCGGTGCCGCAAAGAACTGCGGCGACCAAAGAGCAGTTGCTGGAAATCATGATGGCGCAGGACTTCCAGGATCTGACGGGTCAGGTAATCAAGAAAGTGATTGCGGTTGCCCAGGATCTGGAGACGCAACTGATGTCCGTGCTTATTGAAACGATGCCGGGCGATAAACGGACTGAATCGGTTAATTCCTTGCTCAACGGCCCGGTGATCAATGCCGGAGGACGTACTGACGTTGTTGGCAATCAGCAGCAGGTCGATGATCTGCTTGGAAGCCTGGGATTCTAGGAGCTTCATCATGAGTGATTTTTCCGGAATGGAAGACCTGCTGCAGGATTTCCTGCAGGAGGCCGGTGATCTTCTGTCAGATGTCGACAATAAACTGGTCGACCTGGAGAGGAGTCCGGACGATCGACGATTGCTGAACGATATCTTTCGTGGATTTCATACCATCAAGGGCGGAGCAGGCTTCCTTAATGCCACTGAACTGGTGACGCTTTGTCATTTGACCGAGAACCTTTTTGACCAGTTACGCAACGCCCAGATGCGTTTGACGCCGGAGTTGATGGACACCATCATGGCGGCGACTCAGGGTGTCCGCAACATGTTTGGCGAGCTGGCGCAGACTTCGCTGCCGCGCCCGGCGCCAGCGGAAGTGATTGCCGCCTTGCGGGCTGCGCTTGCCGTCGAGATTCATGCCGATCCTGTTGCTGCGTCAACGGTTGATGTGCCCCAGCTGGATGTGTCTGTGCAGGCGGCGCCAGCGCCCGCCGTCAATACACGTGATGAACCGGATTGGCAGGTTCTGCACGCTGCGCTGACCGGTAAGCCCATTGCGCCGCCGCCGCTCCCACCCTCGCCCCCTTCTTTTTCCTCTGTCGTGCAGGAAAAAACCGGTAATGCGCCAGCCACCAGCGCTCAGATGACACCACATTACCCACCGGGGGGGCGACGTGAGACCGACAAGCCGGGTCTTGCTGTCTCGGGAGCGACTTCGGGGCGGCGCAGCGAGGAGAAAGCCGTTGCGCGAGAATCGACGATTCGCGTCGACACGGCTCGTCTGGATCAGGTGCTCAATCTCTCCGGCGAGATTGGTCTGACCAAGAACCGTCTGACCAGCCTGCGTGCCGACATTCTGGCCGGCCGAAATGATTCGGAGACCTTGCATGCGCTCGATCAGGCCGTCAGTCAGCTCGACCTGCTGGTCTCCGATCTGCAGAACTCCGTAATGAAAACCCGGATGCAGCCGATCGGTCGTTTATTCCAGAAGTATCCACGGATTGCTCGCGACCTTGCACGGCAGTTAGGCAAGGATATCGAACTGTCGCTGGTCGGAGAGGAAACCGAAGTCGATAAAACGATGATCGAGGATCTGGCGGATCCCCTGGTTCATCTCGTGCGCAATGCGGTAGACCATGGTGTTGAATCGGCGGAAGAGCGTTTGGCCGCAGGCAAGCCGAGCAAGAGTATCATCCGGCTCGAGGCTCGCCAGGAAGGCGATCACATTGTTCTGATCATTGCCGATGACGGTCGCGGGATGAGTCCTGAACGGATTCGTTCGAAGGCGATTGAAAAGGGGATCATCAAGGAGGAAGAAGCCAATACGCTGGATGATCGGCAAAGCCTCAATCTGATCTTTCTGCCCGGCTTTTCGACCATGGCGCAGGCTTCAGCCGTCTCCGGTCGGGGTGTCGGCATGGATGTGGTCAAAACCAATATCCAGAAACTCAACGGTTCGGTCGAGATACGTTCCGAGCCTGGCAAAGGCTCGATATTCATCATTTCACTGCCGCTGACGCTGGCCATTCTCCCGGTTCTACTGGTCCTGCTCGGAGATCAGCCGTTCGCGCTGCCGCTTTCGATGGTGCGCGAAATACTGCCTATCGAGAAAAACAAGATGCAGGAGGTCGGTGGTAAGGAAACACTGGTGGTGCGCGGCGAAATTTTGCCGGTGGTTGCGCTCTCGCGCCTGCTCGGTTGGCCACAACTGAAAACACCGGAATACGGTGTGTTGATGCACACTTCAGAGCGCAGTTTTATTCTCTCTGTGGATAGTTTTGCCGGGCGGGATGACGCGGTAATCAAGTCGCTTGACGACTTCCGTCCGCGCGGTGTGGCCGGTGTAACAACGCTTTCAAATGGTCAGATTGTATTGATTCTGGATATGAAAGAGTTGCTGGCCGATTTGAATGTGCAGATTGAAAGTGGGTCAGTAGCCAGGCCGAACAAGACACTTGAGCGTTCCCTCTAGCGCAAAACAACTCTAGCCGACCACACAGGGAGCTTCGGCTCCCTGTCTTTTTTGTTACGCGAGTCACAAGTGTTGTACTTGCGCTACTATTCTAGAATCAATCTAAATAAACTCTCATACCCCTTTATTTTTTAATGATTTTTTATATAATAGATTCCAGTTAACTGGAATCCGCCGATGGCCGAAGAAAGCGATCTCGAAAAAACAGAACCTGCGTCATCAAGACGTCTTGAGCAGGCACGCGAGGAGGGGCAAGTTCCCCGCTCACGTGAGATCGGTGCTTTTTTGATCCTGGTCGTTTCAGCCGCTGCATTCTGGTTCGTCGGTCCCTGGATGATGCAGCGCACGACGGCCATTGTCAGGCGTGGCCTGATTCTTGAGGAACCGCTGTTTCGCGATCCCCGGTTCATGTTGGTGCGATTCGTCGATCTTTCCCTTGATGCCTTGTTTTCCTTTGCACCACTGCTCTTGGCGCTGGTTATTGCGGCACTGATCTCACCTTTTTTTCTCGGTAGCTGGAATTTCTCGCTGAAGGCGCTAAATCCTGATCCGGGACGTCTGGACCCGATCAAGGGTCTGGGCCGGCTGGTTTCCTGGAGCGGACTGGTCGAACTTCTCAAGGCGGTCGCCAAGGCTTTGCTGGTCGGTGGTGTCGCCGTCTGGGTTTTGTGGAGCGAGCGCGAAGATATATTCGCGCTCTTTGGACAATCCGTCGAAGTCGGGCTGAACAGTGCAGGTCATCTGGTCAACTATAGTTTTCTCATGATTGTCCTGTCGATGCTGTTGATCGTTGCGCTTGATGTTCCTTTCCAGATCTGGCAATACCATGACAAACTGAAAATGAGCAAGGAAGAGGTAAAGCAGGAAGGCAAAGAACTAGAAGGCAACCCCCAGATCAAGGCGCGGATCCGGCAACTGCAGCGTGAGGCCGCACGCAAGCGCATGATGGGGGCGGTACCGACGGCCGATGTGATCGTCACCAACCCGACGCACTTTGCCATCGCCTTGGCCTACAAAAGCGGAATGGGGGCTCCGAAGGTGCTGGCCAAGGGAATGGGCGAGATCGCTCTGAAAATCCGTGAAATCGGCGCTGCGAACGGAGTACCCACGCTTGAGGCGCCGCCTTTGGCACGGGCGCTCTATCGTCACGCCGAGCTGGATCAGGAAATCCCATCGACACTTTATGCGGCTGTGGCCGAAGTTCTGGCCTACGTCTATCAAATCGCCCATTGGCGACAGGTCGGGGGCAACTATCCGATGCCTCCGCGTGCAATCGCTGTTCCTGACGAACTGGTAGCAGAGGCGTTAGATGGCTAACGTGTCGATGACCTTGAACAGTTTTTTTGCACGTGCGGGACTTCAGCAACTGGCAGGCCCACTACTTATTCTGCTGATCCTTTCGATGATGGTGCTGCCGCTGCCGCCCTTCATGCTGGATTTGTTCTTCACCTTCAACATCGCGATTTCGGTCATCGTCATGCTGGTTGCAATGAACGTGATGAAGCCGCTCGACTTCTCGGTCTTTCCGACTGTTCTGCTGATTACCACACTGTTGAGACTGTCGCTCAACGTGGCTTCAACACGTGTCATACTACTCGAAGGGCATACCGGCCCTGGTGCTGCCGGAATGGTGATTGAAGCCTTTGGTCACTTTCTGGTCGGTGGTAATTACGCCGTCGGGATCGTGGTCTTTGCAATTCTGGTGATCATCAATTTTGTGGTGATAACCAAAGGTGCCGGTCGGGTAGCCGAAGTGGCGGCGCGTTTTACCCTCGATGCGATGCCGGGCAAGCAGATGGCGATTGACGCCGACCTTAACGCCGGTTTGATTGGTGAGGACGAAGCACGCAAGCGCCGCGCCACGATTGCCGAGGAGGCCGATTTTTTCGGTTCGATGGATGGTGCGTCGAAGTTTGTCCGTGGCGATGCCGTGGCCGGTATCCTGATCATGTTCATTAACATTGTCGGCGGCCTGTTTGTTGGCGTTCTGCAACATAATCTGGATCTCGGCACGGCCGCAAAAACCTATACCTTGCTCACCATCGGCGATGGTCTGGTGGCGCAGATCCCGGCACTGATCATCTCGATTGCCGCCGGTATGGTCGTCACGCGGGTGGGTGACACGCAGGATATATCGCAACAATTCATCACCCAGCTTTTCAACAATCCCAAGGTGATTGGCCTGACAGCGGCAATTATCGGTCTGCTCGGCCTGATTCCCGGAATGCCGAATTTTGTTTTTCTATTGCTGGCGAGCGGTATGGGCGCACTGGCCTGGGATATGGACAAGCGCTTGAGGTCCGCCAAGCCGGTGCCGGTGACGGTTGCGCCGACGCTGGCGGTTGAATCCCAGGAAGCGAGTTGGGCCGATGTGGCCGCACTTGATGTGCTTGGTCTGGAGGTCGGCTATCGGCTTATTCCCTTGGTCGACAAGGCACAGGACGGCGAGTTGTTGCGGCGCATTCGCGGGATACGCAAAAAGTTTGCACAGGAAGTCGGATTTCTAGTTTCCCCGGTGCACATTCGCGACAATCTGGAACTGAAACCCAATGCTTACCGGATTTTGCTCAAGGGTGTCGAAATTGGCCAGGGTGAGGCTTTCCCGGGCAGCCTGCTGGCGATCAATCCAGGACGGGTGGCCGGCCAGTTGACGGGATCCGCAACCAAGGATCCCGCCTTCGGTTTGCCCGCAGTCTGGATCGACAGTTCACAACGCGAGCAGGCGCAGGCTTATGGCTATACCGTTGTCGATGCCAGTACGGTCACCGCGACTCATCTCAATCACCTGATTCTGTCGCACGCCACGGAACTACTGGGCCGTCAGGAAACACAGGCGCTGCTTGACCATCTGGCGAAGGAAATGCCGAAGCTGGTCGAAGATCTGGTGCCCAAGGTGCTGCCACTCGGTGTTCTGCAAAAAGTCCTGCAGAACCTGCTTGAAGAAGGCATCCCGATTCGCGACATGCGTACCATTATCGAAACGCTGGCAGAGCATGCGACACGCTCTCAGGAAGCCGATGCATTGACCGTACAAGTGCGCAATGCCCTTGGCCGCTCGATCGTTCAGCAACTTTATCCGAGTGGTAACGAAATTCAGGTCATGTCGCTGGATCCTCAGCTTGAGCGCGTTCTGCTGCAGGCCATCGCGGGAGGGGGCGACAATGCCAGCATCGAGCCGGGCCTGGCCGACACGTTGATACGCGAAACCGCAGCAGCGTCTCAACGCCAGGAGGAACTCGGTTTGCCCGCCGTACTTCTGGTTTCAGGCAATCTGCGCCTGCTCCTGTCGCGATTCCTGCGGCGCGGCATTTCTCAATTGAAGGTAATCGCGCACAGCGAAGTGCCTGAAAATAAAATCATCAAGGTCACCTCGATCATTGGAGGCAGGGTATGAACGTCAGGAAATTCATTGCCGCCACGGCGCGAGACGCATTGCACAAGGTCAAGGAGCTATTGGGGCCGGACGCCATCATCCTGTCCAACCGGGCCATTCCTGGGGGGGTCGAGATCATGGCGGTTGCTGCCGGTGATATGGAAATGATCGTACCGACGCCCGCCAGGGTAAATCCAGGGATGCAGGATGACTATACGGTTCGGCTCTCGTCCCCGGCCAGCAGCATGCCCCCTCGGGCGGGTTTGCCGCAGCTTGCGCAAAAGCCGCAGCATCCACCCCCGCTGGCCCCGCGCCCGGCGCCGCAGTTCGATCGCTCGAATACTCAGACACCTCTTGCTGCAAAGCCTCAGGCAGAAATCGTTCCGGCCGAAGTGATGGACGAAATCCGCTCACTGCGGAAAATGTTCGAGCAACATCTGGCGGGCGTAGCCTGGGGTGAGAGCGCGCGCTCTGAGCCGGTCAAAACTGAAATATTGCGTCAGATGCTCGATGCAGGCTTTTCTCCAAAATTTGCCCGCGAACTGCTTGTGGCATTGCCGCGTGAGCTTGATGCGATGGAGGCGCTGGCCTGGGTGAAGGATGGAGCCGATCGTTCCTTTCTGACCCTCAATGCCGACAATGACATTGTCGATCGCGGCGGTGTTTACGCACTGGTCGGTCCGACGGGTGTCGGCAAAACGACGACCACCGCCAAACTCGCTGCCCGCTGTGTGCTTCGTCACGGGGCCAGCAAGGTGGCACTGGTGACCACTGATGGTTACCGCATCGGAGCGCACGAACAACTGCGAATCTATGGCCGTATTCTCGGTGTTTCAGTGCATCTGGTGAAGGATGCCGAGGATTTGAAGCAGACCCTTTACGATCTGCAACACAAGCATATGGTGCTGGTGGATACGATGGGTATGAGTCAGCGCGACCGTATGGTCGAAGAGCAGGTGGCGATGTTTGGCAACAGCAATGTCAAGCGCCTGCTGCTGCTGTCCGCAACGAGTCGAGGCGATACCCTTGACGACGTGGTGCGAGCCTATAACGGCCCGGATCTCGCCGGTTGCATTCTCTCCAAGGTTGATGAGGCCGCCAGCCTGGCCTCGGCGCTGGACGTGATCATTCGCCACGGCTTGCGTTTGCACTACGTCTCCAATGGCCAGCGTGTGCCGGAAGATCTGCATCTGCCCAATCGAGTTTATCTGCTGCACCGTGCCTTCAAGGATTTGCCGGAGTCTTCACCGCATCGACTTGATGGCCTTGAACCCGGCTTGACGATGGCCAGCGCCGGTTCCGGCATGGTCGCCGCCGGAGGCCGTCGTGGCTGAGTTCTACGATGATCAGGCTTCGGGACTGCGTCGCCTGTTTGGCCGCGAACAGCCGCGCATCGTCACCTTCGCGGCGGGAAGTATCGGTGTCGGCAAGAGCATTCTGGTGGCCAACCTGGCCGCCTCCCTGGCTCGCCTGGGCAAGGAAGTTCTGGTGTTTGACGAGAATACCCGGAACAACGTGGCCTCTTGTTTCGGAGGGCTCGCTCGACACGACCTGCATCAGGTGATCAATCGCGAGAAAGCGCTGGCCGATGTGTTATTGACGGTAGCCCCTGGAGTACGCGTTTTACCGGCAGCGCGGGCGGTCATGAAACTCAGCAAGTTGAGTCTTCAGCAGCAGCAGGCTCTGCTGGAAACCATCACCGGTATGGAGCGTCCGGCCGATGTGATGCTGGTGGACGCCTCCATCGATCATCCGCTGGGCTTTTCACCGCTGGGTCTTGCCGCACACGATACGGTCATCGTCATATCGTCTACCGGGCAGTCGATTACCGATGCCTATGCACTGATCAAGAAAGTCAGCCTGGGTTACGCACGCAAAAATTTCCGGATTCTGGTCAATAAGGTACGTGCTCAGGATGAAGCCGAGGCGATCTACGGCAATATTGCCGAGGTGGCTCACAGCCGTAGTTTGGCGCGTCTTGAGTACGCCGGTTTTGCTCCACTTGACGAACAACTGCGGCAGGCATCGCGCCTCAGCCAGCCGGTCGTCGGACTATTCCCTGACTCGCCCTCGGCCAATGCGTATCGAACGCTGGCCAGTGATCTGCTCAACTGGCCGTTGGCTGGCGAGGAGAGTGGTGGGCTCGAACAATTCGTGCACCAACTGCTACACTTGAGCCGTAAAATCGATCCGATAGCCATTTACGCTTGATGGTTTTAACCCATGTATAACGCGGCTGGTCAGATCAGCAAGGATCAATTGGTGCAGCGCTTCGCTCCGCTCGTAAAGCGTATCGCCTATCATTTGATGGCTCGGCTGCCTTCCAGTGTCCAGGTCGACGATCTGATTCAGAACGGCATGATGGGTTTGCTCGATGCCATAAACCGCTTTGAGGCAGGCATGGGCGCTCAGTTTGAAACCTATGCGGCGCAACGTGTGCGTGGCGCCATGCTGGATGGCTTGCGCGAGAACGACTGGTTGCCCCGCAGTCTGCGCCGAGATTTTCGCCGCATTGAAGTCGCTATTTCCCAACTCGAGCAGGAGTACGGACGCGCACCGGGAGAGCAAGAACTTGCCGATGCGCTGGACATGACCCTCGCCGATTATCAAAAGATGCTGCAGGAAGCCCGCGGGCATCAGTTGATATCCTTCGAAGACCTGGTCGAAGACGGCGATGATAATTTTCTCGAGCGGCATTTGACCGACAACGCGAGCGAGCCGTCAAGGATTCTAGAAGATGAAAATCTGCGTCAGATGCTGGTGCAAGGCATCGAGTTGCTGCCGGTGCGTGAAAAGATGATGATGGCGCTCTATTACGAGCAGGATCTCAACCTGCGCGAGATCGGAGAAGTCATGGGCGTGACCGAGTCACGTGCCTGCCAGTTACACAGTCAGGCGGTGGTCAGACTGCGCGCACGGATTTTTGGCAATGCCGGAATTAAGAA
>JAYSZS010000437.1:0-7057 GCA_043737935.1 Propionivibrio sp.
TTTGCGCATCGGTATGTCCATACACTTGACTTGACGGCCTAACTTGCGGAAGCATGCAGGCCGGGATGTCCAGTTCGACAAGAATTTTTTGGTCCCAGGTTAGATCGGTGATATTGAACAGCAGGGTACGCGAGGCATTGGAATAGTCGGTGACGTGCACCTTGCCGCGCGTGAGATTCCAGATCAGCCAGGTGTCGACGTTGCCGAACAGCAGTTCGCCGTTCCTTGCCCGCGCACGGGCACCGGCCACGTTGTCGAGTATCCATTTCACCTTGGTTGCCGAGAAATAGGCATCGACGACGAGACCGGTAGTCTGGCGAATGTACGGCTCAAGCCCCCTGGCCTTCAAATCATCGCAAATACTTGCCGTGCGACGACATTGCCAGACGATTGCGTTGTAAATCGGCTTGCCGGTTCCCCTTTCCCAGACGATGGTCGTTTCACGCTGGTTAGTGATGCCGATCGCCGCCACCTCGTCGGGGCGTATGCCGGTCTTTTCCAGGACTTCACGCGCAACGCCGCTCTGGGTGCCCCAGATTTCCATCGGATCGTGCTCAACCCAACCGGGCTGTGGATAGATCTGCGTGAACTCATTTTGGGCTACGCCAACACTTTTTGCCGTCCGATCGAACAGAATGGCACGCGAACTCGTTGTGCCCTGATCGAGAGCCAATATGTACTTCCTGTTCATCACCGTCTCTCCGCTTCTTGATAGGCAAAGCCCGTGTAAATTACTCAGGCGAGTTTTTGAAATACTCCTCGTATTTTTCACTGGCTTGGTCGCCGAACAGGATTTCGCACGCTTCCATCAGACCCTCGGCTTGCCGGATATCTTCGTGGCGAACGACCAATGCGATTTTTGAACGTCGACGCAGGAAGTCCTCAAGTCGGGTAATCATTTCCTGATGCCGGGCCAGCCGGATCTCGCAGCGAATGTAGTCGGTTCCCTTGATCAGTACTTCAGCCTGGCGCGGATCCTCACGGATGGTTGCCAGCAACTCGAACGCCTGCTGATCGTAACGACGCCACAAGCGAGTACTCAGGGTCTCGATCGACTGCGGTGCGGTGTAACTGTCAAGATTCATCAGCCTGGCCTGATGCATGTATTCCTCGCGTACGGAACGATGCGGCTCACCGTACCACTTGTAATCCGGAAAGGGCAACTTGATCTCCATTGCGGAAACAATTCTGGTGATTTCGTTGCCTATGTTAATGCAATCAGTCAGTTTGCCGCCAAATATACTCACATGCGTGCGGTCCCAATTAACATCAATTTCGTGCTTGCGCGACATCTGTAACCAGTCATGGGTATTATCGCTGGCATCACCCGTTTTCACGACCAGCGGTCGCACACCGCAGCGCTCGGCAATAATGTGGGCTGTCGTCAGTGGCTTCGATAAATTCAGGCGCTTGTTGATATTGTCGAGAACGTATTGACGGTCTGCTGCGCTAACCTCGGTGAACGGAGAAGTGACTCTGCTGTCGGTCGTTCCGATGCAGGTTCGCACGCCCATGGGAATGACAAAGAACAAGCGTCCGTCATCGGCAAAAAAGGTCAAAATCCGGTGCTGCGGCGTAATCCGGGGAACGATGAGATGTATGCCCTTTGAGAACAGGTGGCGGTGTCCGGTTTTTTCTCCCGTTAGCCGGTTGTGATCATCCACGAAGGGACCGGCCGCATTGATCAAGACTGTGGAGCGAATTTCCATCAACTTTCCCGTAAGGACATCGCGGGCACGGGTGATCCAGCAAGCTTCGTCCCGGTGCGCTCCGAGCGATTCGACATAATTGGCCGCGATGCAGCCGCAATCCATCGCAGAACGAACAAACTGGAATACAAATCGCGAGTCATTGTCATGCAGATAGGCATCCGAGTATTCAAAGCCACCATGGAATCTAGAGGTATCAATGACCGGTTCCTCGGCATTGATGGTTTCCCTGGATAACCAGCGCGGGATCCTGGTAAAGCCACTGCCAAACAGCCAATACACCCAGGTTCCCAGCCACAGGAGCAGGGGCGGAAAACGGAAACCCCGTTCAATCGTCGAATAAAATCGAATCTCCTTTACCCGAGACGGATAGTGTTCAATCAGGTGATTACGGCCAAGACAGAGTTTTCTGACTAGCCCGTAGTAATGATTTTCAAGATATTTAATGCCTCCCCAGGCAAGATTGCTTGACTGCTGACTGGTGAAGCCGGCGAAGTCACGCTGCTCGATCAGCGCGACTTTCGCCCCTTGCCGGACAGCGCTGCGGCCGCTACGGCGCCGTTTATCCCGCCGCCAATGATGAGCGCATCATAACAGGTACCCTGACCCAGTTTCTCGATGTTGCTTTCCCGGAGTTTCATCTGATTGTTTTAATGCATATCAGAGGAAGGTACTGGATTCCGGCTAGCGCCGGAATGACGGTTTGTAAGGTGTTTATCAATTAATGCACAGTCTCTGAGCGAAAAAAAGCGCCAGCCATTTCGGGCTGACGCAGTATCCTGGACAAGTCTGGACTATGGTCGATATAACCTGTCCTCGGCCTGGGTGCGTTAGAAGCCCAGACCGAGAAGAACGACAGCAGAAACCACGGTGGCGACGAAGGCCGATCCATAACAGATCAGTTTGGCTCCCAACCCGGCATGAATTCCAATCTCATGCAGCGAGTGGAAAATACGGTGCGCGGCGAACCACAGAAAGAGGGAAATGACTGCCAGGATGAAGCCTTTGCCGATGATGTTCTGGGCAAAAACCAGCATCTTCGGATAGCTCATCGTACTAGATGGCAACATCAGGCTGAGTGGAACCGCGATGCCGGTAATGAATACCAGTACTGGGCCAAACAAGGCCGAGAACATGCCGCCAGCACCAAACAGGCTCCAGAAAATCGGCGCGTTGGAACGTTTCAGTCCAGACTTCATTGTGCAATCCTCCAAACCAGACCGAGCATCAAAACGCTCGCCACGACGGCAGCCAGCAAACCGCTACCGGTAATGGCCCCGGCACTGACTTTCTTGCCGCCAACGATGATCGGCGGCAGCGTTATGGGCATGATCTTGAACCACGAGTAGGTGTGGTACATGATGGCCAGCAGAAAGACTACATGGAAAATCAGCGACAGCGGACTCTTCATGGCTTCCAGCCAGCCGTTCCAGGCGGCTTCGCCCTGTCCCAGACGAACCAGCCCGACGAGCAGGGTTAAGGCATAAGCCGCAACGAACAAGGCCGTGCTCTCGTGAATCATGTACTCGACGTAGAAGGGGTTTTTCTTCCACCAACCGTCCATCGAACGGACATAGGGACGACGCTTGCTCACTTGGAACCCCCTTTCGGCGACAGGAAGCGCAGGAAGTAGTCCTTCGCTGCGTTGGTTTTGTTGATATTGACGGCGTTGGCCGGATCGACGTGCTTCGGACAGACTTCCGAGCAGTAGCCTACCGCACTGCAGTTGAAGACGCCTTCTTCGGCAGCGACCAGTTCCATCCGCTCTGCGGCAGCGCCATCGCGCGAATCCATGTTGTAGCGGTGCAGCAGGGCAATCGCGGCGGGGCCGATGAAGTCCGGATTAAGGCCAAACTGCGGGCAGGCGGCATAGCACAGGGTACAGTTGATGCAGGAAGTGAATTGGATATATGCATTGAACTGCTCGGGCGACTGGATGTACTCACCCTGGTCAAGAGAGCGCGGCTCCCTGGGAATGATGTAGGGCTGGATGCTCTCAAGTTTCTCGATGAAGCCACTTAAATCGACTACCAGATCCTTTTCGATCGGGAAGTTGGCCATGGCTTCGATACGAATCCGGTTGGGAAAGTAATCGCGCAGGAAGGTGCTGCAGGAAAGCTTGGGTATGCCGTTGATCATCATGCCGCAACTGCCGCAGATAGCCATCCGGCATGACCAGCGGAAAGTCAGCGAACCGTCGAAGTGGTCCTTGATGTATTGAGCACCCTGCAACACCGACATGTCATCGGAAAAAGGGACTTTGTAAACCTCAAGATGAGGCTTGGTGTCACTCTCGGGGTTATAACGCAGAACCTCGATTTCAATGATTTTTTGGCTATCAGACATGGGATTCCTTCCTTTCCTGGTCTGCTTTTTCGCCGGCAGCGCCATAGACGCGTGCCGCCGGTTGTGACGTGGTGATCTTCACATCCCCATAAGCAATGCGCGGCACGTCGCCAGCGACGTAGTACGCTTCCGAGTGCTTGAGGTAGTTGACGTCGTCGCGCAGTTCAAAGCCATCGAGACGCTGGTGGGCACCACGCGATTCCTTGCGCTTGACCGCCGAATGCGCCATCGATTGCGCGACGTCGAGTTGATAGTCAAGTTCGACGGCTGTCAGCCAGTCGGTATTCCACACACTTGTCTTGTCGTCGATGCTGATGTTCTTGAAGCGTTCACGCAGTTCGGAGAGCTTGTCGCAGGTCGCCTGCATGGTGTTTCCCATGCGGTAGATGCCGCAACCATCTTCCATGCTTTGCGCCATTTCTTTGCGGATAACCGAGATTCTCTCGGTTCCACCCGTCTTCGTCTTCAATGCCATGAGGCGCTGCTCGGTGGCCTCGGCCTGCTTAAGCAGGCTGGCCGACTTGCCGGGAGCGACCGACTTGGCGTTCCTGGCCGCATCGACACCGGCCACTTTGCCAAAAACGAGCAGTTCAGTGAGGGAATTCGAACCCAGACGGTTGGCGCCGTGAATGCCGACGCTCGCGCATTCGCCAATCGCATAAAGCCCTTTAAGCGATGCGGCGCAATTGCCGTCGACCTTGATGCCGCCCATGGTGTAATGCACGGCGGGACGAATCGGAATCGGGTCTTTGGCCGGGTCGAGACCCATGAAAGTTTCGGCCATTTCGTAGATCAGCGGCAGGCGCTCGTGCAAATACGCTTCGCCGAGATGGCGCAGATCGAGATGAACCACCGAGCCAAGCCTCGGGTGTTGAATGGTGCGGCCCTTTTGCTGTTCCAGGAAGAAAGCCTGGCTAATGCGATCGCGCGGACCGAGCTCCATGTACTTGTTTTTCGGTTTGTCGGGCAAGGGGCCGAGGCCGTAGTCCTGCAGGTAGCGGTAACCGTCCTTGTTAACCAGAATGCCACCTTCGCCACGGCAGGCTTCGGTAAAGAGCAATCCGGTGATCGGCATGCAGGTCGGGTGATACTGGACGAATTCCATGTCGCGCAGTGCAACGCCATGACGGTACGCCAGCGCCATGCCGTCACCGGTGACGATGCCGCCGAGCGTGCTCTCGCGAAAGACACGGCCTGCGCCACCGGTCGCAATGATCACTGATTTGGCCTCGATCATCGAGAATTCGCCGGTACCCATTTCGATCACGACGACGCCCTGGCAACAGCCCTCGTCTTCCACCAGGTCGACACAGAAGTGCTCGTCAAAGCGCTTGATCGAAGGATATTTTATCGAGGTCTGGAACAGGGTATGCAGGATGTGGAAACCGGACTTGTCGGCGGCAAACCAGGTGCGCTCGATCTTCATGCCGCCAAAAGCGCGCACGTTGACGTGTCCATCCGGGGTACGGCTCCACGGGCAGCCCCAGTGTTCAAGCTGAGTCAACTCGATAGGCGCCTGCCTGACGAAGTATTCGACGACATCCTGTTCGCACAACCAGTCGCCGCCACCCACGGTATCGTGAAAGTGATACTCGTAGCTGTCGGTCGGCTTCTTGACGCCAGCGGCACCTCCCTCTGCGGCCACGGTGTGGCTGCGCATCGGATAAACCTTGGAAACCAGTGCGATCTTCAACGAAGGGTCGGTCTCTGCTACGGCGATCGCCGCACGCAAGCCGGCACCACCGCCTCCCACTATGACTACATCAGCCTTGAAAATTTCCACGCCCAATCCTTTCTCGCATTATGCGTATTCAGCTACGACCAGCGCAAATTTAACATCGACAGAAAGATCTCTGGCGACGCGTGATACTTGACAACATTCGATTATGGCGTTTTTTCCGTTATCCGGCAACTTCAAGACAGTTTAACCATGACACAAAACTTTTTTGCCAAAGGTCGTCAAACGGTTGTTCCGGGAGAATCCGGATCCAACGCATCAAGCAGCGGCAAATTCAAAATTTCAAGTACGTTGGCCGTAGTAACTGCCATTACCTCAGCCAATGAAGGACCGCGCAATTCAGAGAAAGTTCTGGCAATCCTGACCAGTTCAACCGGTGTGTTGCGCTTACCGGCAAGCCAGCAGGGCGCCATGTCGGGCGCATCAGTTTCAAGAACAATGGCATGGATCGGCAGGGTGCTAACGAGCTTCCGGATGCGTGTAGATCCGGGGTAGGTCATGGCGCCACCAAACCCCAGCCTGAAACCCAGGCGGATGAATTCATCCGCCTGCTGGCGACTGCCGTTGAAGGCATGCGCGATGCCACCGCGAACGCCGACACGGCGCAGACATTTCAAAACCTGATCGAGCGAACGGCGCACATGCAACAAAACCGGCAAATCGAATTCCTTGGCAATCTTCAATTGTTCGATAAAAAAGTGTTCTTGGCGCGCTGCATCAAAACCAGAAACAAAGTAATCCAGCCCGATTTCTCCAAGGGCAACGGGTGGATACGCGCCGATTGATTCGTTGCGCAGCCATTCTCGCAGCGTGGAAAAGTCGGCCTCGTCGGCTTGATCAATGTAAAGCGGATGAATGCCATAAGCCGGGAAACATCCGGGGTAGCGCGTGCAGCAATCGCGCACTGCAGCAAAGTTATTCGTTTCGATGCTCGGGATGACGATTCCCGAAACCCCGGCAGCAAGCGCGGCAAGAATAACTGCATCCCGGTCTGCGTCGAACTCGTGCGCATCGAGATGGCAATGGGTGTCGATCAGCATGCGTCGGGATCAATTTTTGTTATAGACCGGCCTGCGCTTTTCAAAGTAACCAGCCAGTCCTTCGGCAAAATCGGGCTTCGTTGCACAGTTGACAAAGAACAGTTGCTCGGCGTGTAACTGGGCTTCAAGTGAGTTGTCGAATGATTGATTGAGCAGCGCCTTGGTATGTGCCAGCGCTGCGCTCGGTCCGGTGGCAAAGCGTCTGGCAAGCTTCCGCGTTTCAG
>JAYSZS010000438.1:0-7051 GCA_043737935.1 Propionivibrio sp.
GTCATCCGCAATGGTCTGGCCATTCTCGGCGTCAGTTGCCCGCAATCGATGTAATCATTGAATCAGAGAGGCGTCATGAGTCGTGATATGAAACCCCGCAAAGGCAACAAGACTGCGTCCAGAAAAAAAACTGGGGGCGGTACGCTGCTCGGCCTTTTCCTCGGTCTGGTTCTGGGTGTGCTCGCGGCGGCAGGGGTTGTCTGGTATATCTACAAAACGCCCATACCCTTTAACAACAAGAGTCAGCCCTCGCCGGTGCCTGTACCCGCTAAGTCGGCTGCACAGCCGCCGGGCGCTAATGCCGCAGCGCAGCCGATGGTACTGCCAGGCAAGCCGGGCGATCCGATCACACAAAATGGCGACAAGCCACGCTTTGATTTTTACAAGATTCTGCCTGGCAACGCCGAGGCCATCCCTGGTCCGAAACCCACCGATCAAAAGCAGGCCGATGCGGCCAAAGGCAAGAACGACAGGGATAATTCGCTCAAGGATCCAATCTACTTGCAGACCGGTTCTTTCCATAGTGCCGAAGACGCTGACAACCAAAAGGCCAGCCTTGCGTTGATAGGAGCAGAAGCCTCGGTGCAGCAGGTCATGTTGCAGGATAAAGTGTGGTATCGCGTTCGCCTGGGGCCGTTCAACAAGATGGATGAAGTGAATAACATGCGTTCCGATCTTGCCAAGCAGGGTATGGAAGCCAACGTAGTCAAAAAGGATTAAGGAGACAACCATGAAAACGTACCTGCACGGATGGCTGGTGGCCATCGCCTTCGCCCTGTTCGCGTTCGCCCTGCCGGTGCACGCTCAGCTTGCTGCCGGCAAGGAGTACATTGTCATCGTGCCGGCGCAGTCAACCGACAATCCGGCCAAGATCGAGGTGATCGAGTTCTTCTCGTACGGCTGCCCGCACTGTAGCGACTTTCATCCGATGGTCGTCAAATGGGCGGCCAGACAGCCTGCCGATGTCGTTTTCAAACGCGTGCCGGTTAGCTTTAACCGTCCGCAATGGATTAATCTCGCCAAACTCTATTACGCACTCGAAGTGACCGGCGATCTGGCCAAACTTGACAGCTCCGTTTTCCATGCGCTGAATGTAAAAGGCCTGAATTTATCCGACGACAAAAGCATAGCCGAATGGGTCGCGGCGCAAGGCGTCGATGCCAAGAAGTTCTCCGATGCCTATAGTTCCTTTGGCGTGGTCAGCAAGACCAGGCGTGCCGACCAGATGGCACAGGCGTCCAAGATACGCGGGGTACCCGCACTGGTTGTCGACGGCCGCTATCTGGTAACCGGTCAAGACTTGAAATCACAAGCCGACCTGCTGGCACTGACCGACAAGATCATCGACAAGGCGCGTTCCGAACGCAACCAGATCAAGAAATAACAGGCCAGGTCACGTCTCGACCCGTGCAATTCGCTCCGAAAGTCTTCATCACCGGCGCCTCGTCGGGTATCGGTAGCGCACTGGCCCGGCAGTATGCAAAACAGGGCGCTTTCCTCGGCCTCGCCGCCCGGCGCGGTGACCAGTTACAAGCGTTGGCCGAAACGCTGACCCGCGCAGGAGCAGCACAGGTTCGCTGCTATCCGCTCGATGTCACCGACGCCGCCGCGCTACGTTCGGCGGCAGTAGACTTCATAGCGCTCCAGGGCGCACCCGACATCGTGATTGCCAACGCTGGCGTTTCGCAAGGCACGCTGACCGAGTGCGCCGAAGATCTCGAGGTCATCAAACGTATCCTTGAGATCAACGTTTACGGCATGGCTGCCACCTTCTCGCCTTTCATCACCGCCATGCGTCAAAGCGCACAAGCCGGCAAACCGGGACGGCTGGTCGGCATCGCCTCGGTCGCCGGAATACGCGGCCTGCCCGGTGCCGAAGCCTACAGCGCCTCGAAAGCGGCGGCGATCACTTACCTTGAAAGTCTGCGACTTGAACTACGAAGTTCCGGCGTCAAGGTTGTTACCATCGTTCCCGGCTACATCGAAACGCCGATGACTGCGGTTAACCCTTACCGCATGCCCTTCCTGCTGCCGGCCGATGAAGCGGCGCGGCGCTTTGCGCTCGCCATCGAGCATGGCACCAGCTACACCGTCATTCCGTGGCCGATGGGCGTTGTCGCCAAGCTGCTGCGCTTGCTGCCCAACGCGCTCTACGACCGCCTGTTCGCCAACGCGCCACGTAAACCACGTTCCTTTGACTGACCGGCTGCCGTTATCGTTTGGGTGCGGCACTTTAGCGCGACTCGTATATCTTTCAAGAACGGAAGGTATTATTTTGAGGCCCCTGATGATGCCTTCTTATGATCCCTTGTGATCCGCGGAATTAAACGCGATAGAATCGGCCCGTCGGCGGACACTCTGGAGCGCAAGTATTCCCGTTTTCGGTCCGCTTCGCACCGTGTTAAAACCACCCTTGGGGAAATTTCATGAGAGTCCTGCACACCATGATCCGCGTCGGCAACCTTGAACGTTCGCTGGCTTTCTACACCGATGTGCTTGGCATGCGCCTGCTGCGCCGCCAGGACTACCCCGAAGGCCGCTTTACGCTGGCCTTTGCCGGCTTCTGCGAGGAAAGCGAAGGCGCGGTACTCGAACTCACGCACAACTGGGATACCGAATCCTACGAGCTGGGCAACGCCTTCGGCCACGTTGCGCTGGCTGTCGACGATGCTTACGCGGCGTGCGCGCAGATCAAGGCCAAGGGCGGCAAGGTCACGCGCGAGGCGGGGCCGATGAAGCATGGCAGCACGGTCATTGCCTTTGTCGAAGACCCGGACGGCTACAAGATCGAACTGATCCAGAAAAAATGACGCGCTGAGCGTATGGCTTTCCCGTCCTTCTTTTCCGAAGTCCTGCCCATTGTCATGCATGACCGGCTGGCCCAGTTTCTCGGTACCGCCGATGGCGGCATCATCGAGTATCGTTATGTTAATGTGCTTAAACTCGCCGGCCATTGGTGATAGACACACCTGCCGGAAGACATCCGGGTTTGAAAGTACGAGCCCGTCGCCCGTGGACTTCAACACTAGGTAGAATCTTTTGATGGCTCTCTCGCTCAACAAACCCAAGCTCGACAATCTCGCATCCGACATCTGGAAATCGGCAGAGCGGCTGCGCGGCAAATTCAAGTCCTACGAATACCAGAGCGTCATTCTGCCCATCATCGTCATCCGTCGTCTGGAATGCGTGCTGATCGACTGGCGTGAAAAAAAATCCGCCGAGGTCTGAAGAACCGGCCCAAGCTCACCCGAGAAGGAACTCGCCAAGCTGGTCTAGGAGCTGGAGCTGAATCCAAAACAGTCCCCGTTCTCCAACACCACGAACTGGACACTGCGCACGGTCTATGAGGAAGACCCCACGCTGCTGGAGGAGAATTTCCGCGCCTACATCAACGGTTTCTCGCAAAATGTTGACGACATCATCGAGAACTTCAACTACCGCGCCACCATCGGCCTGATGGTACAGAACAACCGGCTGGTCCCGATTCTGAGCCAATACAAGGAACTTGCACTCGGCCCCGACCAGCTTTCCGGGCTGGAGATGGGCTACATCTACGAGGAGTTGCTCCGGCGCTTATCGGAACAAAGCGGTGACGAGGCCGGGGAACACTTCACCCCGCGCGAAGTCGTCCGCTTGATGGTCGAGTTGCTGGATATTCCGATCCCGGACAAGCACTTCTCAATCTACGATCCCGCCAGCGGCACCGGCGGGATGTTGTCCGTGGCGAAGGAGCATCTGCTGGAGCGTGCCGACACACCAGAGGGAAAGGCACGGGTCGAGAAATACGTCACCGTGCACGGGCAGGAGCTTTCTCCCACGAACTACGCCATCTGTCAGGCCGACCTCCTGATCAAGAACGACCGGCAGGCCACCGTCCACCTCGGCAATTCGCTCATCCCGCACGAGCCGCACAGCAAGGAGCCCGGGGACCAGTGGCCGGAGCCCAAGTGGCGCTTTAACCGGATGCTGAGCAATCCGCCCTTCGGCGTCACCTGGGGCGGCAAGGACGGCTACGAGAAGGAAGCCCGCAAGCTGGAGAAGACCCGCTACAAGGCCGGGATGCCACGCGTCAATGATGGCGCACTGCTCTTTCTGCAAACCATGCTCGCCAAGATGGCCCCGCCTGACGCGGGTGGCAAAGGCGGCGGCAGCCGCATCGCCATCATCTTCAATGGCTCGCCGCTTTCCAATGGCGACTGCGGCTCCGGCGAGAGCGAAATCCGCCGCTGAATTCTGGAGAACGACTGGCTCGACGCCATCGTCATGCTGCCCGACCAGCTCTTCTACAACACCGGCATTTTCACCTACGTTTGGCTGCTGCGCAACGACAAACCTGCCAGCCACCAGGGCCGCGTGATGCTCATCGACTCCCGCCAGCAGTACGAGAAGGAACCTAAATCCTTCGGCAACAAGCGCAACCGCATTACCGATAGGCATCGCGCCTGTATCGAAGAGCGCTATACCAAAGGCTGGGTCAAGGGCTACGCCGACGAGCAGGTCAAAATCTTCCCACGCGAAGACTTCGCCTACCAAAAGTTCAGCGTCGTCTTCTGGCAGACCGATGAGCACGACCAGCCCGCCACCATCACCGAGCCTTACGAGAAGGCTTTTACCGCCGCAAACGTGAAAAAGGAGCAGGACTTCCACGATAGCGACCTGAGCTTCCACGTGCGTGTGAAGGCGAAGGGCAAGGGAAAGACCGTCGAGTTCAACGTCAAAGCGAAGGACAACGCCGTCAGGAAGTTTAAGGAAGCCCTAACAGACACCGACGAAACGCTCTCTGTCGAATGGACGCACCGCCACTACGTGCAGGACAACGAATACATCCCGCACGGCGAGGACATCGCGGCCTTCCTAAAACGGGAAATAGCCAAGCCAATTATCCGTTGGGAGGAAACCAGGAAGGACGGCAAGACAATCCTCGGCTACGAAATCCTGCCGAACAAATACTTCTACCGCTACCAGCCGCCGACGCCCGCGAAAGACTTGCTGGCGGAGTTCTGGAAGCTGGAGAAGTAGGCCGAGAAAATACTGGAGGGACTCGCGAAATGAAAAGGGCCACCGACACCTCGCTGGCGATCAGCGGCGACTATCGGCAGTTCATTGAGGAACTGAAGGCCCGTGTCACCAGCGCCCGCATCTCGGTCGCGCGGGCCATCACGCATGAGGCCATCCTGCTCTACTGGGACATCGGTCGCGGGATCGTCGATAAGCAGAAAACGCATGGCTGGGGCGACTCCGTCGTGGAGATGGTGGCAGCGGATTTGCGGCGGGCGTTCCCTGGAATGAGCGGGTTTTCGGCCAATAATTTGTGGCTGATGCGTCAGTTTTTTTCCGAGTATTCTGCCGCTGGATTTCTTGAACACCTTGTTCAAGAAACGGCGCAAGCGAAGCGACGGCTTCTGGGACAACCTGTTCCTGAAGTGCGGGCTCACGATCGCTCAAGCCAGTCTGCCCCGCCTGCGGTAGTTCTTGAACAGCTTGTTCAAGAGTTGCTGTTCGCAGTCCCGTGGGGCCACCACGTCGAGATCGTCAAAAAGGTCAAAGCCCCCGCCGCCCGCCTCTGGTACCTCCGCGCCACCGCCCGTTTCGGCTGGTCGCGCAATGTGCTGCTCAATCAAATCAAGGCCAGCGCCTTTGAGCGCGCCGTGACAGAGAAAAAGACGCATGATTTCGACCTCGCCCTGCCGGAACATTTCGCCGAACAGGCAGATGAGATGCTCAAGAGTTCTTACAGCTTGGAATTCCTGGGTCTGCGCTGCGCCGTCAAGGAACGCGAACTCGAAGACCGGCTGATCTCCCGCCTGCAATCCTTCCTGCTCGAACTCGGCTACGGTTTCTGCTTCGTCGGGCGGCAACACCGCATCGCGCTGGGCAAGAAAGAATATTTCATCGACCTGCTCTTTTACCACCGCTTCCTCAAGACGCTGGTCGCCTTCGACCTCAAGGTCGGCCCTTTCGAGCCGGAGCACGCGGGAAAAATGGATTTCTACCTCAATCTGCTCAACGACAAGGAACGCGGCCCCGAAGACCAGCCCTCCATCGGCATCATCCTCTGTGCGGAAAAGGACAACGTGGAGGTCGAGTATGCCCTGCGCACCAAAGCCAACCCCATCGGCGTCGCCGAGTATGAATTGCAGTCGAAGCTTCCGGATGAATTGAAAGGGAAACTGCCGACTGCCAAACAGCTCGCTGATGTTGTGCGGGTTGAAATGGGGGGTGAAGAATGAGCGGCACCCACAACAGCTATCTCCAAGCTTTACCGAAAGGTTGGGGCGAGAATCGTATGGGCAACGTCGCTGACATTCTATTCAGCAATAAGGACAAGCATACGTTCGAGTCGGAGACGCCCGTCCGTCTCTGTAACTATGTGGACGTTTACAAGAATGACCGCATCACCTCCAAAATCGAATTCATGGAGGCGTCAGCAGAGCCTCGTGAAATCGCCCGTTTTCAAATTCAAAAGGGCGATGTCCTTGATACGAAAGACCCAGAAACGCCCGACGATATAGCAATTCCTGCATTAGTGTCCGAATACCTGCCGGGCGTTCTCTGCGGCTATCATTTGGCGCTGATTCGACCAAGGCTGCACCAAGTTCACGGGCCGTATCTCGCTTGGCTTCATTGCAGCAAAGTCTTCCGTTCCCACTACGAGGCGCAAGCTGTGGGCGTCACGAGATTTGGACTTTCACAGGCGGCCTTCAAGGAAGTCCGCATCCCGCTCCCGCCGCTGCCGGAGCAACAGCGCATCGCGGCATACCTGGATGCGAGTTGCGCGGCGATTGACGCGGCGGTGGCCGCCAAACGCCGCCAACTCGAAACCCTTGAAGCTCTTCGCAAATCCATCATCCACGCTTTCTTTGCAGATCACAGTGGCGCAATCAACGAGCGAGTCAAAGATGTAGCGGCGAAGATTACGAGTGGCGTCACCCCAGAGGGTGGCTCTGCCGGCTATCTGGACAGCGGCATCCCGCTGCTTCGAAGTCAAAACGTGCACTTCGATGGCCTCCGTCTCGATGATGTGGCCTACATTTCGGCAGAAACCCATGCA
>JAYSZS010000439.1:0-3002 GCA_043737935.1 Propionivibrio sp.
CACCAGCCTGCGCCGACGCGACGGGCGGACAGTACCTGTGCGCAAGAGCACGGCGGCCGAACCGGCATTGATGGCCATCTATCAGGCCCTGGCCATCAATCCGGCCCCAAGAGGAAGCAAAAAACTGATCAGCTGACGGCCAATTCACGAGCTAAACGCTGTCTAAAACACCAGTACGCGCTAATTAACTGATTTGTATGCATGTTTTTTTGTCGGATGTTAAACACCGGCTAGGTCGATCAGGATCAACTCATAAACACCGTTGGCGATTGCCAGTTCGGCTGCCGCGCCATCGCACACCCAGTCCACCGAGTAGCCTTCCTGTCGCAAGCCACTCTGCACACTGGAGCCAATCATCCTGTCATCCTCGACGAGCTGCAGACGCATCCTTCTTCCCTGAACGGTTAACCCGGTAACGACAAACCCTGGCCGCGATGATCGGCAGCCCGCGCGCCCGGCGTGCCGTCGGCACTGCTCATCCCCTGCCATCGCGTCATCCGCGGAAGCGGCGAGATCGGGCAATAACCGCTTGGGTAGCGAGCGCAAGTATGCGCTGCTCGCTTGCGAAGCGGCGACGATTGGACACAAGGACTAAAACCTGGAACTCACCACCAAGACACAAAGGACACCAAGTTGCAGCAAGAAAGCAACACCTGCCCGTTAAGGCTGCAGACAGCCTAGTGAGTCTCGTTGGTCGGGTTGCGCAACGCTAACCCAACCTACTCCTGGATCTCACTACTCCTCAATCACACCGCCAGGTCACTAGGGACACCAGGCTGCACGATGAAAACATCACCTTCTCCTGAACAGTGCCGTCAACTTGGTGCGCCTTGGTGATCTTGGTGACTTGGTGGTAAGCATTTCGACTTTACCGACTTCTAACGGAAATATTCCTCCATGCGCTCGAACACTTCATGCGTGGCACCGTGCCGACGGACGGCCAGAACGTCTTCCAGTTTTTCGATCTGTTTCACCATTTGCTCCAGTCGGGCTTCTTCGTTGACCATCAGCCAGATTCGACTGGTCTGCCCATTGCCAACGGGCATCACCAGAATGCCTTCGACGTTATAGGCACGGCGCGAGAACAGGCCGACAACGTGCGACATCACACCGGCATGGTTGTTCACGTCAAGCTCAAGCACCGTCCGCGAGAGTGCCAGGTTTTCGGGTTGGGTATTTGCATTCATGTTCAGCCTCCAATCATGTCTTTATTGGCCGCGCCAGGCGCGACCATGGGTAAAACCTGCTCACGCCTATCAATGCTGGCGTGGATCAGCACCGGGCCGCGCGAGTGCAGCGCCTTGCCCAGCGCGGCGAGCGGATCGGCAGCCTGGTCGAGATCGAGCGTCTGCCAGCCAAATCCTTCGGCCACCTTGATGAAATCGGGCATCCCCTTGTATTTAGAGGCAAAGATGCGCTCGCCATAGAACAGGGTTTGCTGCTGGAAAACCAGACCGAGCGAGGCGTTGTTCATCAGCACCACTTTCACATTGGCGTCTTCTTCCGCCGCCGTGGCGAATTCCTGGACGTTCATCAGAATGCTGCCGTCGCCGGTGAAGCAAACCACCGTGCGTTCGGGTTCGGCGAGCGCCGCACCAATCGCCGCCGGTAGCCCGAAGCCCATCGTCCCGAGACCGCCCGAGGTCAGCCACTGGCGCGGCCGGCGCAGCGGATAGGCCTGCGCCACCCACATCTGATGCTGACCGACATCGGTGGCAATCGTCGCTTCATCATCGAGGCAATCGGCGACGGCGCGGATCAGCCCGTAAGGCGTGCGCGGGTCATCGATGCCCGGCATGCGCAGCGGATGATTTTTCTTCAGTTCGGCCACGCGCGTCAGCCACGGCGCGCGAATGATGGCATTGACCTGCGGCGTGAGTTGTTCAAGAACGTTCCTGACATCGCCCATGATGCCGACGTGCGCCGTCTTGACCTTGTCGAGTTCGGACGGATCGATGTCGATGTGGATGATTTTCGCCTGCGGGCAGAACGCCGCCACCTTGCCCGTCGCCCGGTCATCAAAACGGGCGCCAACGGCAATCAGCAGATCGCATTCATCGAGTGCAAAGTTGGTACAGCGGGCACCATGCATGCCGAGCATTCCCATCGATAGCGGATGATCGACCGGCATCGCTCCCAGCGCCATCAGCGTCATCACGCTCGGCAGGCTGGCCTTCTCGGCCAACGCCACGGCCAGACCGGAAGCGCCGGAATGCACCACGCCGCCGCCAAGGTAAAGGATGGGCCGTTCGGCTTCATTGATCATCGCCGCCGCGCGGGCAATCCGCCCGACATCGGCAACCGGAACCGGAACAGCCACGCCAGGCTCGGGCCACTCGCTGACCTCAACGCGCTGGTTCTGCACATCCTTCGGAATATCGACCAGCACCGGACCGGGGCGACCTGAAGCGGCCAGGCGGAAGGCATGCGGGATGACATTAAGCAACTCCTCGGCCGAACCGACCAGGAAATTATGCTTGGTAATCGGGATCGATAAACCATAGGTATCGACTTCCTGAAAGGCATCGGTACCGATCATCGACTTGGGAACCTGACCAGTAATCGCCACCAGCGGGATCGAATCGAGCTTGGCGTCGGCGATGGCGGTCACCAGATTGGTGGCGCCCGGACCGGATGACGCCATGCACACGGCGGGCAGGCCAGTAGCTCGGGCCATGCCCTGAGCAAAGAACCCGGCGCCCTGCTCATGACGGGCGAGCACGTGATGGATCAGCGTCGACTGCGACAAGGCGTCGTAGATCGGCAGGATAGCACCGCCGGGGATACCGGACAGCGTTCGCACGCCCTGCCTTTCGAGCAGGCGCACGACGATCTGCGCACCGCTGAGGGTTTCGGTTTTGTTGCTGGACATGGACATCTCCTTAAAAGAATTACTGGGTAGGCAGCTAGGGAAACACTGAATAAGTAGCAAAAGAAGTGAACGATCTTTTAGTCATGTCATCAAAGAAATGGGATCGATCACGGGGGTTAAGACGATGAAG
>JAYSZS010000440.1:0-15302 GCA_043737935.1 Propionivibrio sp.
CATCTCAGCGTGGTGGGGCAGGCGTCCATAGAAACCCCAATCAGGCGCTTCCCTCAGCCTGAATGCGACGCTTAACGGAATCTCGGCCTCCGTTCGTAAGAACTCGTGGCCAAGTACCGATCCATCGTTGCCTTTCAAGCGGCGTCTGGAGAACCTTGAACAGCAGGCAAACATACTTTACCTACTTTGGAAGGAAGACAACAAGGCGGTGTCCGATCAACTCCGCCAGTTGAATCAGCGGCTCTCTGAAGAACGGGAGAGATTGCTCGCTGAGATGGCCGTAGCAAAGACAAATTCGAAGAGTTCGCAGTGGGCGGCGTCGCCACAGCCGGCGCGGGTCTTCTGTGCGCGCTCGTTGGTACGGTACTTGGAGCCGTAGCACCTGATTTGGCAACGCTTGCAAAGTGACGCTTGAGTTCAACTTTGAAATGCAACACCGGTCCTGATCAGCAAGATAGTTTAGCCCTCCCAGTCAGTAGCTCACGCCATGAGCTACCTGGCTGCGAAGATGAGGCCACATAAACAGGAAGTTGGCCATGGCGCAGAACAAGGTGCAGTACCAGCGAGGTCTGTCGATGTCGGAGTTCTTCGACCGGTACGGATCGCAGCAGCAGTGTGAAGCGCTCGTTCAAGCCTGGCGTTGGCCCCAGGGCTTTGTCTGCCCAAGCTGCAAAGACGGCTGCCACAGCGAGCTCTGCCAGCAAGGTCGCTTTTACTTCCAGTGCAGCTTGGTCAGCGGCACCGTTTTCGAGTCCAGCAAGCTGGCGCTGCCCAAGTGGTTCTTGTCCATGCACCTGATGACGCAGGCCAAGAACAACGTTTCGGCCCTGGAGCTCAAGCGCCACCTAGGCGTTTCCTATCCCACGGCCTGGTTGCTCAAGCAAAAGATCATGCAGGTGATGGTCGATCGAGAGCAGTGGCGCCAGCTCACCGGCAGGGTCGAAATCGACGAATCAAAGGGGCCTATCAGGCTCGATTTAACTAGCAGAACCTGCCATCCTCAATGTCATGCCTCGTCGTCCCCGCATTCATCTCCCAGGTTTCCCCCTACACGTCGTTCAGCGGGGACATAACCGCGACGCCTGCTTCTTCGCTGAGGAAGATTACCTCGTCTACTGCGAGTGGCTGGGCGAGGCGTGCAAAGCCACCGGCTGCGCGCTGTACGCCTACGTCCCAGATGACCAACCATGTGCACCTCTTGCTGACGCCGCCGGAATCCGGGGCTGTCTCCCGGCTGATGATTTCGCTGGGCCGGCGCTACGTGCAGTAGATCAACACGTCGTACCGTCGCACCGGCACCTTGTGGGACAGCCGCTACAAGTCTTCCCTGGTGCAGACCGGCTGGCGAACTATCGAGCCTTGTTCCGCCCGGAACTGGATACCGAGGCCATCAGCGATATCCGCATGGCCCTGGATCAGGGGCAGCCGCTCGGGGATGCACGGTTTATCGACAGCATCGAACGGGCCACTGGACAGCGGCGCGAAATTCGCCCGCGGGGTCGGCCGCGAAAGGCGATGCTTGAAGAAACGAGGCCACAGGACCAGATGTCACTTGAAGTCTGAGCCTGGTCCTTTTGCTTGCTTTTTGCTTGCACGGCTGCATGTGGTATGGGATAGAGCCCGACGCTGCTGGTTAGCTCTTCGTAACGCAGGCGCATTACGGCTAAGGGCTCGGTCATCGCTTCCGAGTATTTGACCTCGAAGGCGAGGAATCCGCGTTCGCCTCCACCGTAGTGCAGACGACGAAGACATCAAAGGCCTGTCTTGTCATCAGAGAAATTCACATTGCCCCGGCCGAACGAATGCTCGAAGTAGATGCCATCGATGGCCGTTACGTAGTTCGGCTTCGATCTCCCGATACACCGATTCACGAAATGCCAACTTGACAATTTCTGGCGTCAGGAAATTGTGAACTTGCTTCGTGTTGTCGGGATCGAGTCGGCTACCGAGTTTGCGGCGCTTGCCCTTGGCTGAACAATGACGCCAATCGGCAAGCCTCGCTCCTCTCGCCATAGTGCTTGCAGCAATCGCGCGGCAACTTGAAACGTATGTCATACGACTCATGGACTTTGTGTGCCTTGAGGATGTCGGTCGGCACGAGGGGTAATCGGTTCTGTAGCATGTGGGTTCCTTGAAGGCCATGAACAGCCTTCAGTCATTGATTCAAAGATGCCCTGCGCCAATTAATGGCATGTAGGTCTGGTAAGGCTAGATCAGCTCGATTCTTTCCCTTAGTCGCTGTGCGGTCAGGAGCAGCTTGTTTTTCTCAAAAACCACGCAAAAGTCTTCAGGCGTGGCATCCGGATTCCTCCAGCGTAGCCGCATCGCCTTAAATGCTGCCAGCGCTTGGTATTCATCAAGATCAAGTTGGTTGATGATAAAGCTGTCAGTGTCAGTTACTTCAATGCCATATTGGCTGACCACTTCATCATCGAAGCCCCGTTTGTCGTCGATGACGATGCAATCTGCGTGGCCGACGATAGCCGCTGCCAACACATGTCGGTCATCCCTATCTGGAAGGTGCAATACCGGTTCTATCGTTGCAATGCCTTGCTCACAAACTTCCCAATCTGGAGCCGCCAAACGCATTTTGTCGCGGCGACTAAATATTTCAGCCTTTTTGGCGGGCATTTTTTCGGTGAGGTGGCCTATCCATTCCCTCTCGATTCGCTCACTCCACTTTGCGGCAAAGAGCCCGCGAGTACATATGGACATCAGCGCATCCGTTTTCAGCATCCCATAGAAAACGCAGGCGTCTATTACGGCGGTGTAACGGACGTGCCCAGCCATCAGTAATCGCCGAGCTCTTGAGAGAGTTTTGACAAATCATCAAGCGCAGCTTCGCTGCCCGTCTGCATCTCCTGCGCATACTTAAAGAGATCACTGAGCAGTACCCGTCGATGTGATCCGACCATGCGATGCGGAATGTGTCCGGCGTCGATCTCCTTAATAACGAATGGCCTGGATACGTTCAGAAAGTTCGCGGCTTCAACGGTAGTTAGCTCCTGCTTCTCCGGCATCAGCGTAAAGGGCCTTCCCTCGCTCATCAGGCCGAGTAACTGGCCAATCAAACGAAGTGAGGCAGGAGGAAGCTCAATCGGCGGAATATCTCCGCTTTCACTTTCCAACTTGATTTGGACAGCCTTGGAGCGATCCAAGGCCTCCATGATGCAACGCTGCGCTACGCGTGCCAGCTCCATATCGGATTTCGATGGAGGGGGGGTAAGCCCTTCACTTTTTTTTTAATGCCGTCATTTTGTTCCTGCTCCGTTGTTTCATGTCTGTGCGGGATATAGTGGCCATCCGTGGGTAAGCGTCGCTATATGTATTTAAACGCAACAAGTGCAACAAACGCAACAACTATCTTACGCTCTGCGATCAATTCAGCGGCAGTCTTGCCGGAGACAGCGAGTGCAGCTTGTTTTGGATAAAGCAAGAATCAAAGGGCCTAGAGAATCAAAGGGGCCTATCAGGCTCGATTTAACTAGCAGAATCTGCTCACCCTTGAGTGCCTGGTTCGCAATCAGAAAAAGCTGATCGAATCGGTTATCGATACGGCGCCGATCGCTTTCGTCGTGCTCGATCAGAACGGCAAGGTCATTCTCGACAACCACGAGTACAAAAAACTGCTGAGCGACCTGCACGTCGCCGAGCCTGCGCACACCCTGCTCGACAGCCTGGCCCCGAACTGGCGCGAAATGCTTATCAGCGAGCCGGAAACCTGCACCTTCGACAGTCGCGAAGCACGCATCGACCGGCCGCTCGGTCGAGCCGGCTGGCTGTCGGTCAGCACCTCGTTGATCGAAATGCACAGCGACTGTGCCGACAGCTATTTGAGCACCGGCAGCCAGCCTGGACTGCTGCTGGTCATCTCCGACATCAGCATTCTGCGTGAAGAGCAGGCACGCGCGCGTTCGGCCATAATGCAAGCCGTACTGGCCGACGAGGAGCGTACCGCGGCCATACGAGAAGGCCTCTCGGCCGCCATTTTCAGGTTGCAAGAACCGATGAACGTGATGGCTTCGGCGGCCGCCATCCTGCAACGACGCGACCCGGCCAGCGCCGAAGCCCTGCAACGCGCGCCGGCGGCCAGTCGCGAGCACCTGGAGTCGGTGCGCCAGGTGATTCCGTCGAACCCGCAGGAGATCGAAGTTCGTGTCAATCTCAATGAAGTGTTGCGCGACGTTCTGCAAATCAGCACGCAACGCCTGCTCGGCGCCGGCATCGTCGTCGACTGGAAACCCGCGCTCACCCTGCCGCCGATCATCGGCCGCCCGCTGCAACTGTGCCTGTTGTTCAAGGCACTGGTCGATAACGCCATCGAGGCGATGAGCATCAAGGGCTGGCGGCGCCGCGAGCTGAGCATTACCAGCGCCGTCGAGCGCGAGTGCATTGTCATTACCGTCAGCGATAGCGGGCCGGGCATACCGCCCGATTCCCGGCACAAGGCTTTCGAACCCTTCTTCAGCGCCAAGCCGCCTTCTTCAGCGCCAAGCCGGCCAGCGGCCCCCACATCGGCACCGGGCTTTAACGTGCCCAGCAGGAGGTCGCCGACCACGGAGGCATCATCGATCTGGAAGAAAGCGCTTGCGGCGGCTGCCTGGTCATTGTCGAATTCCGCCTCGACGGTGTCCCGATCTGAGACCTGGGAACACCATGCGCGAACATACCCTCCACTCGGTCGAAACGATTCCCGGCAGTGGCTTTTGCCGGACCCACGAGCTGAATATCCTGCTGCTCGCCGCGCTCTATACAGTCAGCCGCGTGCTCAGCCGATCGCGGGCCTTTAATGAAAGCCTGCGCGACGTGCTGCGCATCCTGCACGATGAAGCCGGGCTGACCTGCGGCATGATCGGTATCGTCGATCCGAATTCCGGCAATCTGACGGCGCACCTGCTGCATCACCCGTCACCGGTCAGCAACATGCAATACGAGCCGGGCGAAGGAATCCTCGGCCTGATGCTGGAAAAACCGCGCACCATGACGTTCTCCCGCGTCGCTGATGAACCGCGCTTTTTCAACCGCCTCGACATTTACCAGCCGGAGCTTCCCTTCATCGCCGTGCTGATCAAGTCCGGCAGCAACCTGCAGCGCGTTCTTGCCGTTCAACCGGGAACGCCTGACGATGGACTGCTCGAAGAACGCGCCCAGTTCGTCGAAATGGTCACCAACCTGATCGGCCAGAGCCTGCGCCTGTCGCTCGAAGTCGAACAGGAAAAATCGACACTGCTTGAAGAACGCGACCTGCTCAGGCGTACCGTCCGCCACCAGTTCGGTTTCGACAGCATGGTCGGTCGCTCGGCCTCCATGCGCCGCGTTTTCGACCAAGCGCGACTGGTCGCTAAGTGGAACATCACGGTGCTGATTCGTGGCGAAACCGGCACCGGCAAGGAGTTGATCGCCAACGCCATCCACTACAACTCGCCGCGCGCGCAGCGCAATGATCAAGCTCAATTGTGCGGCGTTGCCGGAAAACCTGCTTGAATCGGAATTGTTCGGCCACGAACGCGGCGCCTTTACCGGGGCCGTCGAGGCACGCAAGGGGCGCTTCGAGCAGGCGCACGGCGGCACGCTCTTTCTCGATGAAATCGGCGAAGTCTCGCCGCCATTTCAGGCCAAGCTGCTGCGCGTTTTGCAGGAGGACGAATTCGAGCGCGTCGGCGGCAGCCGGACGATCAAGGTCGATGTGCGCTTTATCGCCGCCACCCACTGCGACCTGGAAACTGCCGTCGACATGGGCGATTTCCGCGAAGACCTTTTTTACCGGCTGAATGTCATGCCGATCTTTCTGCCGCCGTTACGCGAGCGTATCGAGGACATCCCGGAAATCGCCCGCCATTTGCTCGGCAAAATCGGCAACGAGCAGAAGCGCAAGCTGACCCTGAGCGATATGGCGCAGCGCCGTCTGGCCGCCTACTCCTGGCCGGGCAACGTGCGCGAACTGGAAAACTGTTTTGAACGTGCCGCCGTATTGTCCGAAGACGGCCAGATCGATGTCTTCGATCTGATCCGCTTCCCCAGTGCCCGCGAGCGCCGCGCACCGCAAGTGCCGCGCAGTGCGGCCCCCGCCGCGCTCAACCCGCTGGCAAGACCGAACCCGGAGGCCGACATCGACGACCCGAACCTCTCGGAAAAGGAACGCGTCATCACGGCACTTGAACAGGCAGGCTGGTTGCAGGGCAAAGCCGCGCGCATTCTCGGCATGACCCCGCGCCAGATCGCCTACCGGATCCAGACCTTGAATATCGAGGTCAAGCAATTCTAAGCATATCTGGAAGGGGATTGCGCTAAGATAAGCGCTCCAGAGGAGACTTTGATGACTGCTTTGCCTGCGCTGAAACAAGATACGCTCTATGAGCAACTGTGCAAGCTACCCGAGAATATGACCGGCGAAATCATTAACGGCCAACTGCATAGCCAGCCTCGGCCGAGCGGACGCCACGGTCTCGCGGGTGGCACCCTGAGTATTGATATTGGCGGGCCCTTCCAGTTTGGTCGCAACGGCCCCGGCGGCTGGTGGATCATTCCCGAACCGGAAGTTCATTTCGTGCGCGATACCGAGGTATCGGTTCCCGATCTCGCGGGCTGGCGCCGCGAACGCATGCCGCAGGTTCCCGATGACCACCGTTTCGAAGTCGTGCCGGATTGGGTCTGTGAAATCCTCTCACCGTCCTCGGCGCGCAAGGATCGCATCGTCAAGCTGCCTTTCTATGCCAGTCACGGCGTCGCCTACGCCTGGCTGGTCGATCCGGAAGCGCGCACGCTGGAAGCCTACGAACTGAATCAGGGGCACTGGATGCTGATCGCCGCGCTGCAGGATGACGCCCCGGTGCGCGTCGCACCTTTCGACGCCATCGAGTTCAGCCTTGGCGATCTGTGGGGATGATGCGCTGAGAGCAAGGTGAATAGCAGTAAGATTTAATGCTCCTCAGCCAATATACGGATCGAAATCAGCTTTCGGTCGAGCGCTCGTAATGGAATAGCCAAAAGCTCCGGCTGCCAAGTCGGAGCTTTTGAAGTCCTGAAGATGGTTATGTCCTAGACAAGATCTAAACTATCCACTCCGAGGCGCTTACTTTGGCATCAGGACAGTGTCAATTGCATGAATTACACCGTTGCTGGCCATCACGTCGGTAGCAACTACCTTGGCATTATTAACCTTGACGCCGCTGTCCGTGGTTATGGTCAGTTTGCCACCTTGCACCGTTACCACTTCGCCGGCCTTCACGTCTTTGGCCAGCACCCGAGCCGGTACCACGTGGTAAGTCAGTACGGTCGAAAGCTTGGTCTTATCCATAAGCAAAGCATCGAGCTGGGCTTTGGGGATCTTGGCAAAGGCTTCGTCGGTCGGTGCAAACACCGTAAACGGGCCCTTGCCCTTGAGCGTTTCAACCAGTCCGGCCTTTTGTACTGCTGTGACCAATGTCTTAAAATTTCCAGCGGCGACTGCGGTATCGACGATGTCTTTGTCAGCGGCCGTTGCGGACAAACTGAACAATGCAAACGAAGTGGTTACCAGCACTGACTTTAGTTTGGTTATCATGAGGTTCTCCAAAAATTAAGGTTTAAACAAAGAGATTTATTATCTCTTTGTCTAGGACAAACAAACAAAATCTGAGTTCAATATTTTTTTCACGATCGCAATCTGCATTTCGCCACTCTACGTAATAGCGGTATAGCAATAGCTACGCTCACCCGGCCTCACTTAACCCCATCAATCGTGAGTGATGAGGGCGATTAAAGACATTGAGCAGGTTAAGAAGGTGGAGCAGGTGGAATCGGCAATTAACTGGGCGGGACGGGACGGTCCGGCCAAGACGCCCAGCGCTGTAGCGCCGGACGCCAGCGCAGGAAGAGACGGTACGTGCGCTCCATCGCCCAGGCCGCGCCAGGCAGGCGACCGGCCAGGGCCAGCCAACGCCAGCCCGGCAGCGCCGCCCATAACGCCAGGAATGCCTGCGCGCCGCTGAGCATCTGGCCGTCGCTGCAGCGCACGTGAAAGCGCGCCAGCAGTTGCTCTCGCGTGGTGTCCGGCGGCAGTGGCTGCGCGCTGTCGTTGACATCGGCAAAGCACACCGGCGAGTTCGGTTGCAGGCCGCGATAGATGCCGATCTCGCGCCGGCACAGCGGGCACGCGCCGTCGTAAAGCACGGTCAACGGCGGCGATTCGGCGGAAAGCTTGTTCTCGGACTTGTGCTCGGGTTCGGGTTCGGTCAGCATTCGAGCACCTCCTTGTTGGCCAGCAGTTCCGCGACCGTGCCCGGACTCCGCGTGGCACGAGCCCACCATTGAGAGAAAGAATCGCAGCGCCGATCAACGTGCGGAAACAGCGCCGCCGGCGTTTCACAGCCTGCCCAACGCTTCAGCCACGGCGCGAGGTGCGGCTCGTCGATACTACGCACGCGGCGGGCGGCGGCCAATGCGGCGCCGATGCCAGCGGCGTTGCCGTACCAGCATTGCGGGGCGAGCTCGGCCACGCGGCGGCAAACGAAGCGCCAGCGCCGCTCGCTCCACGGCCAGGCGCGGTGGAAATCGGCGACAAAAACGCCGATCACCAGCGCGTCGGGTGGCAACGCGGCAGGCAGCGCGCCCAGGCTCCAAGGGTGCACCAGCCAGACGTCGCGGGCCGTCACGGTGGCGGACTCGGGCGCGGTCAACCCCAGGTCGTCGGGCGGGCGGGAATCGAGGTGCGGCTCGTCCAGCGAGGGCTTGCCGTAGAGCGCACCGGTCTTGTTCTGCGGCTCCTCTTGCGCCGGCTGGCGTGCCATGCGCTCGAGCGCCTTGTAGGACGTGTCGATCACGCTGCCTGGGCTGTGCCAGGTCTCGGGTGCGTAGCGCGCTACGTTGTCGGCGTTGAACAGGTAAGGCTTGCGGCTGCCGGTGCCGGCCACCCATTGCCAGCTCAGATGGTTGCTGGCCAGATCGCCATCGAGCAGGTGGCTGTAGAGCCAGTCGGCGCCGGCGCGCCAGTGCACCTTGCGCACATGGACCACGTAGCTGGCCAGCCACATTCGCGCGTGGTTGTGCAGCATGCCGGTGGTATACAACGCACGCACTGCTTCGTCGATCACCGGCACCCCGGTGCACCCCTGGCGGATATCGGCCGGCAGCTCGCCCGCATAGGCATCGTCGGGCAGCGGCCCTTCGTGCAGCGAGCACAGGATGCCCGCGCCGCGGTGCTGCCAGACATGGCGGAAGTAGGCGCGCCAGCCGAGCTCGAAGACGAACTTGTGCTGCACGTCGAGCGCATGGCGTTCGGCCATACTGGCCAACACACCGGCCAGCACGTCGGCCAGCGTGACGAAGCCATGCGTAATGTAGGGCGACAGGCCGCTGACAGCGCCGTCGAGCGCGTTGCGTGTGCGTGCGTAGGCGGCCGGACGCACCGCAGTGATGCGGGCCTGCGCTGCGGCGAGGGTGGGCGCGAAGGTCTCAGGCATGTTGCTCGGCCCCGATCTCGCCGCGCCGGATGGCCGCCGCACGTTCGTTCACGGCCTGTTTTTGCGCTTCGCTCAGCCGCGCCAAGTTCTTCACCTGCAACGCCATCCGCGGGTTCTTGGCCAGAACGGCTTCATGGCGCAGCAGGAAGTCCCAATACAGGGTGGTGAACGGGCAGGCCTTGTCGCCGCTGCGCTGTGCGGGGTCGTAGCGGCAACCCTTGCAGTGCGGACTCATGCGGGCGATGTACTTGCCGGTGGCGATGTAGGGCTTGCTGCCCATCACACCGCCGTCGGCGTACTGGCTCATGCCCAGGGTGTTCGGCAACTCGACCCACTCCACCGCATCGACATAGACCGCCAGGTACCAGGCATGCACCTGCTTCGGGTGCACACCCAGCATCAGCGCGTAGAGACCGGTGACCATCAGCCGCTGGATGTGGTTGGCGTAGCCGTGAGCCAGCGTCTGCGCCAGCGCGTCGCGCAGGCAGGCCATATCCGTGGCGCCAGTCCAATACCACGCGGGCAGGTTCTCGCTAGCATTGAGCGAGTTACGTTCCAGGTAGTCCGGCATCTGAGTCCAGTAGATGCCGCGCACGTACTCGCGCCAGCCGAGGATCTGGCGAACGAAGCCTTCTACGCTGGCCAGGGGCGCGTACCCGGCCTGGTAGGCGGCAACGGCTGCCGCCACCACTTCGCGTGGGTTTAGCAGTTTCAGGTTGAGCGCCGCCGACAGATGCGCGTGGTACAGCCACGGGTCGCCCGGCCACATCGCGTCCTGGTAGCGACCGAACAGCGGCAGGCGCTCTTTGATGAAAGTTTGCAAGGACTGCAAGGCGTCAGCCCGCGTGACGGGCCAGGCAAAGCTGTCCAGCCGGCCGGGGTGTGACGCGAAGCGGGTGTTGACCAGCACGATCACCTCGCGCGTAATGGCATCGGGCGCGAAGGTCGAGCGCGGCGGCACATCGCCCGGCCCGGCAGCGCCGAAAGCTTCGCGGTTGTCGGCGTCGAAGTTCCATTGGCCACCGACGGGCGCATCGCCCTCCATCAGCACACCGTGACGCTTGCGCTGCTCGCGATAAAAATACTCCATGCGCAGGGATTTGCGACCCTTGGCATGCTCGGCAAACTCGCGAACGCTGACGAAAAAATGGCGGTCCTCGCGGATATCCAGCGACAGGCCGGACGCTTCGGCTACGCTCTTGATTATCTGCAAAACGCGCCAGTCACCCGGGGCGGTCATTACCAGACGGGCCGGTCGCAGGCGCTCGATGTCGGCCTGCAACTGCGTGCTGAGACTGCCGCCGTTGCCTAGGGCATCAAGACGCGTGTAGTAGAGCAGCCGGGCGGTGGCTTGCAGGGCCATCGCGAAGTGGCGCATCGAAGCCAGGAACATCACGGTGCGCGGCTTGCTCGACCACACATGGGTTGACTCGTCAACCACTTCGGCCATCCAGACGGCGTCGAGGCCGGAATCGAAGCCATCGAAGGCGGCGGCGTCGAAGTCGAGCTGATCGCCCAGCACGACGATCAAATCGCGCAGCTCAGCCACGCGTGGATTGGTTGTGTCGGCAGGCATCCGAGCAGAATTTCACGGCGGCCCAGTTGTTCGCCCAGCGATGGCGCCAGCTCATCGCCAGACCACAGACCACACAAGGCTTGCTCGGCAATGCGGCCTTGTTGCCGCGAAAGCTGGCGCCACGCAGCGTCACCGCGATGACTCGTGGCCGGCGAGGGAGGTCACGCTTTCTTTGCCCAGGCGCCGCACCACCCCGCGCCCGCCACCAGCTTGCCGGGGAACAACGTGCAGCCGGCGGTTTTGTCGGTGGCCTTGCCCTGGAAGAGCGCGCAGTTGGCGCAGTGTTGGCCAGCAACGAACTTCGGGAATTTTTTGACGTCGGCGCGCTTGGCATCTGCTACGTAGCCTAGCGCGGCGGGCTGGGCGTCTTTTTCATCGACGAGGGCCTGAGCCTGTGCGCGGGTGGCAAGAGCAGCGCCGGTAACGGCCAACGCGATCATGAAAACACGGCGGGGAGGTCGGTTCATTTGCAACTCCTTGGATGGGTGGTGGGGTTAAAGGATAGACAATTAAATATTTCCAGCCGAGTCCATCGTCCCTGACAAACTATCGAGGGGTGTTGACAATGTAACTGGATAAACTAATCTAGCATCAAATTATAGCTTTGTCCAGGACAAGAATAAATTATCACTGTACGCCATGAAGAAGCTGCATATACAAACCAGACCCATCCGACCCATTTATACGGTCAGAAAGTGACTAGTACGCGAATTACTTCGATTTTGGACGCTGGCTTCAATGCAACAACGGATTGGGATACAGGACGCTTCAGCTAGGCTCTCGCTTTTTTGTCATGGACAAGTTAAATATGGCCCAAACTTTGATTTCGGCACCCGCCGCCGTCCGTAGCGGCGCAACAAGCGCCTTCATGCTGTCTGCTCTGATCCTGGTTGTTAGCCTGATGGCCGCGTCGCCTGCTATCGCTGCCGATGCCTGCCCGGTGCTCCTGAATCATCGCTTTCAGTCGCTGCAGGAGCAGAAGACACAGTCACTTTGCCAGTGGCAAGGCAAGGTGTTGCTGGTAGTAAACACCGCCAGTAACTGTGGTTTCACCTCGCAGTACGATGGACTAGAAAAACTCTATGCCCGGCTCAAGGATCGCGGGCTGGTCGTTGTCGGATTTCCGTCCAACGACTTCGGCGATCAGGAGCCCGGCAGCGACCGTGAAATTGCCGACTTCTGCCGGCTGACCTATGGAGTAAAGTTAGTTTCCGATGATCGCCAAGACAACGGTAATCGGCAAGCACGCCAACTCGCTCTACGCGCAACTGGCCAAAGTGACCGGTACGGAACCACAATGGAATTTTCACAAGTACCTGATCGATCGCAACGGACAGCAGGTGTTGAGCTTCGGTAGCCGCGTCAAGCCCGAGGACAAAGCTTTGCTCGCAAAGATCGAAGAGTTCCTCGGCAAACCGTGACCAACGTCCTTCTGACAAACAGCCTGGTCGCCCCATGGAGACCATAAAATGAACGCCCCGGAGATGTTCTTCCTTTATGACATAAAGGCCAGTGCCAACCTCCGCCCATTGGCGAGTACTCTTTAACCATGAAATTTTTCAAGCGGCTCATGCCCAATGTATCAACTGAAAACGTGATAGCCTTGTTCAAGAGACCTTTGCCAAGGATCACTGCCGCCGCACGCGCCGCGTTTGTTGTACTTTTTTTCGCGTCGACTCGTCTCGCAGCCCAAATGGTGGAGGTGATGCCAGTTACCGCTCCCGCCATTAATGCGCTGACGGAGAGCGTCAATGATACTGGCGCTGCGCAGATCGTTACCCATGATTTCGACTGGTTCGATACGGCGCGCAACCGCGCCGTTCCGGTGCGGCTGTACCTTCCGGCCCAGACGGCACCTGCACAGACGCTGCCTCTGGTGATGTTTTCGCACGGCATGGGTGGATCGCGACGGGGCTACAGTTATCTCGGCTCTTACTGGGCCAGTCACGGCTATGCCAGTTTGCACCTAAAGCATGTCGGCAGTGACCGTTCGCTGTGGACTGGTAACCTCTTCGGCCTTGTCGGGCGGCTTCATATAGCCGCCAAGGAAGAGGGGGCAATCGCTCGCGTCGGTGACCTGCGCTTTGCGCTTGATCAGATTCTCGCAGATAAAGAAATTGGCTCAATGATCCACGCCGGCCGCATTGTTGCTGCCGGCCATTCCTACGGCGCCAATACCGTCATGCTGGCGCTTGGCGCGCGCATCGAGCGCCAGGATCACATCATTGACCTTGTTGAGCCGCGTCTCAGGGCGGCCGTTCTGCTTTCGGCACCGCCCTTTTATGGTGAAAGTAACACGCTTGGAATTCTCTCGAAAATCAGGGTGCCGTCACTGCACATTACAGCGACTGAAGACATCATACGCATTCCGGGGTACTACTCGGGGGTTGAGGACAGGATCGCTGTTTTCGACGCCATGCTTGGCAAGCACAAAGTGCTTGCGGTATTCGACGGCGGATCCCACAGCATGTTTACTGATCGCACTGGTACCGGCGGTGCCGCGCTCAATTTGCTGGTAAAGGCGGCGACAAAGGAACTCTCGGTCGCTTTCTTCGAAAGTGTATTTGGCAGCGATGATGCGGCACTGCGCAACTGGCCTGCACGCCACAATACGATTGTCGCCAAGTTCATTACACCGGGTTCTTAGGCCATTCGTCGTTACGCTCCTCTTCTATTTGACCGAATGCCTGCTCCTTAATCTGTTAACCTTCGTCCTTCTGGCGGTGCCTGTCGTGACCCGCGCCGCTGAGGAGCCGAACCATGAAGTTCGGCGCAAGCTCGAAAACAGCATCAAAGGTTAGACAGTATGCGTCCTACGGGGTCGCCGAAAACCTTGTCGAGGGTAGTGCCGAACGGCGGGCAATGACGCTTTTCCGATTCTCGCAGGCTACATATTCGGGAAAAAAAAGGGTTAGCGGAGTTTTCCGATGACTGCTCCGGTCACGCAGACCATCGCCCCGGTGAAGTTGGAGAGGACAACGCCAGTCACCCAGACGGCAGTCGCCGACGGCTGGATCGTGCAGTTCGTGCTACCCAGGGAGTGACGCTTGACTCGGCAGCCGTGCCGAATGATTAGAGAGTCAAGCTGCGCGAGATGGCAGGCAGACATATTGCGGCAATACGTAAATCGGGATTCTGGTCCGCTGATAACTACGTAAAGCACCTGGTCAAGCGAAAGGCAACACTCACCTCTGAAGGGCTAGTCTGGTCAGTGAACCGGTTTTTTCTCGTTACAACCGGCCATTTTCACCTTGGTTCCTGCGGCGCAATGAAATCTGGCTTTCACTGTCTTCAGAGCAGCTTAAACAAAATGAGTAAATTTGCAGAGGGAGACAGAGTTCACGCTCATCGTTTGCTATGTTGGGGAAGCTATCGATTTTCCATTCGCGTCGAAGTCAACACTGCGGATGTTACGTGGCTGGCCTCGCCATAAGTGCAAGTATGGCGCCGTCAGCGCGAACAGGGCGGGGGAGATCGCGCGGGCAGCCCCCAATGTCCGTTATGAACCTCCCAACCTCGCCACGCGCGGTATGAGCGATCGCAAAGATCGAAAGAGATATCAGAGCTCATCATCCAGATTTAATAATGCTCATCTGGCGCTGTACTCCCTTGAACCCTTGAGATACAGGGCTTCTGGATCCTCTTTGGAGTTGACAGCGGCGAGTCGAAGACAAATGCGCAGGGGAACCTTATCGTTTGCCAACCTGTCTGCTGTACAGTTTGCGTTACGCGTCAAGGATTTTATTGACCGGAGAGAAAGATGCTGAGAGTTACGAACCTCGTTGCAATACTGCTGATAGCGCTGGGAAGCGGAGCGTACATCGTTTCCTCCAGTCCCACTGCCTTGCTGCCGGCCTATGTGGGCGTCGCGTTGCTGGCGCTCGGCATGCTCTCGATCGCGTTTGTAGGTGCGCACAAGCACCTGATGCACAGTGCGTCGCTCGTAGCCCTGCTCGGCGCACTGGCTCCCGCAGCGGCGCTCGCGATACGTGCCGCTCAAATGAGCACACTTGCACTCACTGTGAACCTTGGGATGCTCGCGCTGTGTGCTGCGCTGTTCGTACTGCAGGTCCGCTTTTTCCTCAAGGCGCGGAGGACGCGTGCTGCCGCTTTTTAGACGAGCGGAGCACTGGCGGCATCTACGTCCTTGCCGCATAACGTGTCAATGACATTAAGACACCGGGACGCATTAATTTAGTGTTCAAGGAACGAGTGTTTTCTTGAAGGCGGACTCCTGTTTGGGAGGGTTGATCCAGGCGGCGATGGGCAGCTTGAGCTTGGGAGGT
>JAYSZS010000441.1:0-2990 GCA_043737935.1 Propionivibrio sp.
TCTTCGTCAACTGCTGCCGACGAACTGCCTGCCGAGCGCGCCGAGAAGGATGCCGTATTTCAGCTCTATGCGACGCGCGCCGAGGCCATGAAACGCCCGGATGCACAGACCGAGCGCTTTGTGATTGTTTTTAAACAATCCGTACGCGGTTTGTCGGTCGGCGCGCCGGTTGAATTCCGCGGGATCAATATCGGCGAGGTCATCAGTATCCATACCGAGTTTGAACCGAAGCTCTTTGATTTTGTGCAGCCGGTCGAAATCTATCTCTATCCTGAGCGTTTGCGTGCAAAATCGCGTACCGGTGGCGCCACGCTTCCGGCACCCAAAAACAGAGCCGAGCGTATCAAGCGGGATCAGTTATTTATCGAAAAGGGTTTCCGCGCCCAATTGCGCAGCGCCAATCTGCTTACCGGGCAACTTTATATCGGCGTTGATTTCTACCCCAAAGCGCCGAAAGTGAAATTCGATGCGAGCCAGTTTCCGATCGAGATACCGGTAATTAAAGGGACTTTCGACGAACTGGAAGAAACCGGCGCCAGAATCGTCAAGAAAATGGATGTCTTGCTTGTCAATATGGACACGCTGATCAAACGCCTCGATGCCGAAACCGTTCCCGAGCTTAACCAGACGCTGCTTGACGCCAGGCGCACGATGCAGAACGCCGAAAACGTGATGGCCAGCGACTCGCCCTTGCAGACCGATCTGCGCGACGCCTTGCGCGAGCTGACGAGAACTGCGGCTTCGATAAAAACACTCAGCGATTCCCTTGATCGTCAACCGCAATCACTGATCTTCGGCAAGCCGCCAGAGGAGTCCAAAAAATGAAATCACGTTCAGTCGCTGTCGGTCTGCTGGTTGTGTTGTTGTCGGCGTGCAGCAGTTCGCCCAAAACGTCTTACTACACCCTGAGTGCGGCACCCACGCCCTCCACCCACCCCACCCCCGTAACCAGCACGGAAACCAGCGTGATTGTCGGGCCGGTGAGTTTGCCCGATTCGGTCGACCAGGCTTTGCTGGTGGTACACAACGGCACTAATCAGGTCAGCATGAGTGAATTCCACCGTTGGGCCGGTTCGCTCAAGGGCGATATTTCCCGTGTGATCGCCGCCAATCTGACCCACGAACTGGGCTCCACACGGGTGTGGAGCTACGCACAAAGCATGCAGACGAAAGCGGACTATCAGGTGTTGATCGATGTCCAGTCGTTTGACGCCCGACTCGGCGAAGTGGTCGTCCTCGATGTGCTGTGGACCATACGGTTATCGGCGACCAATGCGGCCGGCGTCACGCTCGCCAAGGCCGGCGTAAAACCCGCCGGAACAACGCCCGTCGCCACACCTGGCCTGCCCAGGAGTGGGCGCACCCAGGTGCGCGAGGCGGTGTTCGGTACCGGTTACGAGCCCCTGGTAGCCGCGCAGAGCCGTGCACTCATGCAGGTCAGTGCCGATATTGCCAAGTCGATCCGCTAGGACAGTGCAGAACAACTCCACAGCCAGGCTGGTGTCTTGCCTATTCATGCCAAGGACCTATTGCTGCGACTGGATGCAGTCTGAAACTGCCGTAGTACCTACGCAGCCCAGCCTACCCGCAGGGCAATAGGGTTTGCACCCTTCCCCTGCGGGAGAAGGGCCGGGGATGAGGGCTTGCGATCTTGGCACCTCTGCGGTGAAAAACCGGGGGTTCGTGGGTGTTCCGCAATCTCGCCTGCTCAGATCACTTTATCCCTCCTTCAGCGGCATTCCAGATCCCATGCTTGACGCGCCTTCCGCTCGGTGGGCGGTAGCTGCGAGCATGGCGATGTCGTGGGCACTGTTTGCTGGCGCGCTGGCAACTTCTCGAGTGCTGGCCATAACAATACCGGCAGGCGGGCTTCGAGTGGCGTACGCAGCACGTAGCACAGGCCGATCACGCAGAGCAGCGAGAGGCTGGCAGTGACCGGCGGCTTGCCGGGTAGCCAGCGGCGCATTCCGCGTTCGATCAACCAGGCGGCAATGCTGCTGCACAGCATCCCGATCAACAGCCCGCAAAATGCTCAGAAGCAGGCGAAAACAAGCGGTGCGGCGGTATCGATGTTTAGACCCGACTGGCGAAAGTAAACATGAAAGCCGACGGCCGCCCCGGACAGTGCGCCTAGCAGCGGCCAGATGAGTTTCAGCAAGCCGACAGCCAGAGAGTGTTTGGGGCGGCCCGATTGTGAGCCGGAGCCGGGCTGGGCGGGATCATTTTCTGCCATCGGATTTCCTGACTTCGGCCGGTTTGTCGAGCAGCATCCCGGCCTGTTCGTAACAGCTCAGCACCCTGTTGTGCAGTTGAAGCTCGCAGAGCGGACTGCGCTCACCTAGTTTAAGTTGCAGGGTCTGGTTTATGCCACTGTGCAGGGTCAGTCCGGAGAGTGGCAGCAGGCGCCGGCCCGGTTCGGCTGGTAATGGGATGGCTTCGATCAGTACCAAGCTCTGCCGTTGATTGTGCCAGCGAATTTGCGCGCCCAGCCACTCGCCACGCCACCGCTGACGAGCACCGTGCCATTGCCGTCGGGCTGCAAGCGAATGTAGCGGAACAGGTCTTCGGCGCCGGTGCCGATCCAATCCCCGGCAAAAAAGTCGGGGCGGTTATCCAGCAGCGGCGTCAGCGCCGGGCTGGAGTTTCCGCCCAGAGCGGCGAAGAGTATGAAAAACAGGCGCAGCCAGGTCACTGGAACAGCTTTCACAAAAAATAGCAGCCTCGATTTTGCCCTTGAATCAATCTGGAAACCGAACGAATGCTATAAACCCGGTTTGAAGATGATACAAAGTTCCAATGAACATGTCTGGCGTTAGCAAACCTGAAGAATCCTCCCGGCGCGTCCTGCGGGGCGAGCATCAGGGACATGTTCGCCCACCGCAATTCCCGGCGATCGGGTTACATAACAATCTGCGATCCCAGCTCAACCACCCGGTTCGACGGTATCTTGAAGAAGGCCGTAAGACTGCTGGCGTTGCGGAACATGGCGG
>JAYSZS010000442.1:0-2983 GCA_043737935.1 Propionivibrio sp.
TTGCTGGAATTGGTTTTCTGAATTAATTATGCTTGTTATGGACTATCGTCAGGAATTCATCGGGTTTGCCTTGGGGCACAACGTTTTGCGTTTTGGCAAGTTCAAGACCAAGGCGGGTCGGCTGTCGCCCTACTTCTTCAACGCTGGCCTGTTCAATGACGGTGCGGCGTTGGATCAATTGTCACAATTTTACGCCAGGGCCATCCTCGCCAGCGGCATGGCCATCGACATGCTGTTCGGACCGGCCTATAAAGGCATTCCACTGGTGGCTGTGAGTGCGCTGGCACTGGCTCGTGCGGGACTCAATCTGCCCTTCGCCTTCAATCGCAAGGAAGCCAAGGATCATGGCGAGGGCGGAAAAATTATCGGTGCGCCGCTCAGGGGCCGTGTGCTGATTATCGACGATGTCATTTCCGCCGGTACCTCGGTGCGTGAGTCCGTTGAATTGATCCGTGCGGCGGGGGCCACGCCCTGTGGCGTGGTCATCGCGCTCGATCGCATGGAGCACGGCAGCGGCAAGTTGTCAGCGGCACAGGAAGTCGAGCGGGAATATGGCATGCCGGTGATAGCGGTTGCCTCACTCGACGATTTGATGACATTTCTTCGCGAACGCCCGGACTTCAAGGAGTATCAAGCGGCTGTAGCGCGCTATCGGCAGGAATATGGCGTTGCATACTCTCGCTAGGTTAGCGGCACTGGCTATCATGCTGGGACTCGGCGGCCCGGCGATAGCGGTCGGCAATTTTTATTGCTGCGGGGACGCCAACGGCAAGCAGGTGTGTGGCGACTTGTTGCCGCAGGCGTGTTATGGGCGCGCCTATCGTGAGCTTGGCCCTTCCGGTCAGACACTGCGCACTATGGAAGCGCCATTAACCGCCGAACAGCGAACCGCACGCAGCGCTGTAGAAGCGCAGCGCAAGGTGGAAGAAGCGATCCTCAGGGAGAAACAGCGCAAGGATCAGGCGCTGCTCAACACCTATGGCAGCGAGAAAGACATCGAAATGATGCGCTTGCGCGCCCAGTCCGACGCGCAAAAGTCGATCAATACAGCCGAAACCAAGATCGTCGAAATTCGTACCCAACGCAAGGTTTTCGAAAACGAGTCCGAGTTTTACAAAAAGAAAAATTTACCGCCTGAAGTTCAAAAAGGGCTGCGCGACGCCGACTATGAGATCAAGTTGCAGGAAAACCTGATCGAATCGAAGAAGAAGGAACTCGGTTTGATCCGTATCAAATACGACGAGGATCTCCGTCGCTACCAAGAGATCGCTAGGCGCGTTCCGGAACGCTGAGGTCGCCCCGCTGTTCCAGTAGGTTTTATTCCAGACCGAGTTTCTTGCGCAGCAGTTCGTTAACCTGCTGCGGGTTGGCTTTACCTTTTGTTGCTTTCATGGCCTGGCCGACCAGCGCGTTGAAGGCTTTCTCTTTGCCCGCCCTGAACTCAGCGACCATCGCTGCATTGGCTGCCAGTACCCCCTCGAGCAGGGACTCAATGGCGCCATTGTCAGTGATTTGCCGCAGACCCTGTTTATCGATGATCTCATCTACCGAGCCACATTCGCCATTCCACAATACGTCAAAAACTTTTTTGGCGATAGTGTTTGAAATGGTGTTGTCGACAATACGTCCGATCAAGTTGCCGAGTTGTTGCGCAGTTACCGGCGATTCGCCGATTTCCTTGCCCTCCTTGTTCAAGCGTGCGGCCAGATCGACGGTTACCCAGTTGGCACAAGGCTTGGCGCTTGCTTTTCCGGCAACAGCCCTGGCCGCTTCGTAGTAATCGGCAATATCCAGCGAGGCCGTTAAAGCCGTCGCATCATAGGACGATAGTGCATAGACGGAAACAAAACGGTCCCGCTTGGCGAGGGGCAACTCCGGCATGGTTGACCGGCTTAATTCGACCCACTCGCGCTCAATGATTAAGGGCAACAGGTCGGGATCGGGAAAGTAGCGGTAGTCGTGCGCATCCTCCTTGGAGCGCATGGCGCGCGTTTCGCCCCTGTCGGGGTCAAAGAGCACAGTGGCCTGCTCGATGCGACCGCCGTCTTCTATCGTGGCGATCTGCCACTGCACTTCGTAGTCGATGGCCTGTTGCATGAAGCGGAAGGAGTTGAGGTTCTTGATCTCGCGTCGGGTGCCCAATTCGTTTTGCCCGAGCGGACGAACCGAGACGTTGGCGTCGCAGCGAAATGAACCTTCCTGCATGTTGCCGTCGCAGATACCGATCCAGCGAACCAGCGCATGCAGAGTCTTGGCATAAGCCACAGCTTCGGCAGAGGAGCGCATGTCGGGTTCGCTAACAATTTCGAGCAGCGGTGTTCCGGCACGATTGAGGTCGATGCCCGTCTTGCCGTGAAAATCCTCATGCAGGGACTTGCCAGCGTCTTCCTCAAGGTGGGCGCGCGTCAGCTTGATAGTCTTTTCCGTGAGGCGGTCACCCTGACCCATCTGAATCGTGACTTGTCCACCAAGCACCACCGGCAACTCGTACTGGCTGATCTGATAGCCCTTGGGCAGATCGGGATAGAAATAATTCTTGCGCGCAAAGACCGATTTCGGAGCGATCTGACCGCCAACCGCCAGCCCGAAACGGATGGCGCATTCGACGGCGCCCTTGTTGAGCACAGGCAACACGCCGGGCAGCGCGATATCAACCGCATTGGCCTGGACGTTGGGTTGTGCACCGAAAGCAATCGAGCTGCCGGAAAAAATCTTCGACCGGGTTGCGAGTTGAGCATGTGTCTCGATACCGATTACGACTTCCCATTGTTTCATCGCGTTTTACTCACCGGTCAGGAACAGCGGCCATTTCGGGTATCAACCACAATCGGCCACAAATAACTGAAAGCGTCGCCACCACACATCGACTGGCAGGCGTTGAAAGCGACGGTAACGCTTTTCTCCTGCTCCCACATGCGCACCACGCAGCCACTTGCCGCATCAGTCAACACGACATTTGGCAGCAAGGCGGTCTGCTGAAAAT
>JAYSZS010000443.1:0-2979 GCA_043737935.1 Propionivibrio sp.
GTTAATGGCGACGAGTTGTTGTTAAAGATCGCCGCTCTCTAAATACCAAGATAATAACGAATGGCCAAAAAAGGCAATCTCCGGGAGTTTCAGGCGCACCTGGCCAAGCGGCTGGCCGGCGCCAGCGAGCAGAGTTCCGCTGGCCTGCTGGGTATCCAGTCGGGTACCGACTACTGGCTGCTCAAGCTCTCCGATTCAGGAGAGATTGTTCCGCTGGCATCGCTGACCAGCGTGCCTCTAACCAAGCCGTGGTTTGTCGGCATTGCCAATATCCGTGGAAATCTTTACTCGGTCGCCGACTTCTCCGCCTTTCAGGGTAAGGAAACGACACCACAGAACAACAGTTCGCGATTGCTGCTGATTGGCACTCGTCATGGCAATAATACCGCCCTGCTGGTGACGCGAATGCTCGGGCTGCGCAACGTGGACGATCTGACTCCCGTGGCCACTGATCAAGATGCACCGGTCTGGGCGAGCAAAGCCTATAGCGATAACGAAGGTCGCCGCTGGAAAATGCTTAACGTTCGCCAGCTTCTGGCGGATGAAAAGTTCATGGATATTGGTATTTAAACCCGCTTTTTATCCGCTACACAAATAACAACCCGTACCTCCAGGACGGTAACCGGAGAAGCACTATGGCATTTAATTTTAAATTGCCAAAATTTTTAACCCGCCGTAATGGCTCTGCAGATCGATCCGGAGCTGCCGCAACGCTCATGGATGACGGCCCGCCGGTCGTCGCAGGAAAAAGCAGGTCTGCGATTGATTTTTTAAGCCAATTCTCCGTCACCAAGCAATTGCAACTCCTAGGCACCATTCTCCTCCTGATGATGGTGATCATCGCCATTGTGATCTATCATGACAATCGGGAATCGACTTATGGCAGCGCCTACATCGCCACCGCCGGGGAAATGCGCATGCTCTCGCAACGTCTGGCCAAGGCCTCCAGCCTTGCCCTGCAGGGAGAGTCCACGGCATTCAAACAATTGCGGGATTCGCACAGCCAGTTTGCCACCAACCTGGAACGTCTGACCAACGGCGGCGAGCTGGCCAACACCGTCGTGCCGCCTTCGCCCGATAACGTGCAAGCGCAGTTGCAGGCGCTGACAAAAACCTGGAGTACGACGGATAAAGACGCTGTTCAGATGCTCGAAATGGAAAAGAACCTGATCGCGCTGAACAAGGATGTAAGCTCCATCAACGAGAAAAACCCCCGACTACTTGAACTTTCGGAGCAGGTGGCCGCACTCAAGCTGCAAACCGGCGCGAGTGCCCGTGAAATTGCCGCTGCCAACCAGATGGTGATGTTGACGCAACGGATTGCAAAGAATGCCAGTTCGTTGCTGGTGGGAGACGAAATCAGCCCGGAAATCGCCTTCCTGCTCGGCAAGGACACCAATACTTTCCGGGACTTGCTGGACGCCTTGACCCGAGGTCACGACACGCTGCGCATCTCTAGCACCAGCGATGCAGAAACCAGACGCAAACTCGGCGAACTCGAAACCAGTTTCAAGGATTATCAGAATGCCGTCAATGGCATTCTTGGCAACATGCAAAGACTGGTCGTCGCCAAGCGCGCAGGCTCGACAATCTTTCGCGGCAGTGAAGAGTTGCTCGATACAACGGACATCCTGGCAAAAGCCTATCAGCGAGGCATCGCCGAGCGTGCCGCTTATGGCGTTACCCTGGCCATCCTGATTCTCGTTGCACTTGCCGCACTGGCCTTGATGGCCAAGGTTTACCTCGACGATACTCGCCGCCAGACGGCAACAGCCGACTTGAGCCGGGAAACTAGCGAATCGATCAACCGCCAGAACCAGGACGCCATTCTGCGCCTGATGAACGAACTGGGAGACCTGGCCGATGGTGATCTGACGGTCACAGCGACCGTCTCCGAGGATATTACCGGCGCCATTGCCGACTCGATCAATTACACCATTGAAGAACTCCGCGTACTGGTCGGCCGTATCAACGACGCGGCAGGACGGGTAACCATTGCTACCGGAATCGCTCAGCAAACTTCGGCCGAATTGCTTGACGCAACGAAACGGCAGTCGGTAGAAATTCAGGACGCCGGCGATTCCGTTCTGGCCATGGCCAGTTCGATGACCAGAGTGTCGGGCGAGGCTGACCAGTCAGCCCAGGTCGCGCGTCAGTCATTGGCGGCTGCCGAAAAGGGTACGCAGGCGGTGCAGGACTCAATCAAAGGCATGAACGAAATTCGCGAACAGATTCAGGAAACCTCAAAACGGATCAAGCGGCTTGGGGAATCCTCGCAGGAGATTGGTGAAATTGTCGAACTGATTTCCGATATTACCGAGCAAACCAACGTGCTGGCCCTTAACGCCGCCATTCAGGCCGCTTCTGCTGGCGACGCTGGACGCGGCTTCACTGTGGTTGCAGAAGAAGTGCAGCGACTCGCAGAACGTTCCGGTGAAGCAACCAAACAGATCGCGGCGATTGTGAAGACCATTCAAACCGACACACAGAGCGCGGTATCGGCCATGGAAGAATCAACGCGTGGTGTGGTCGAAGGGGCGATGCTTTCCGACGCCGCAGGCCAGGCACTGGCCGAGATCGGTGATGTTTCTCATAATCTTGCCGAACTGATCGAGAGCATTTCCAACGCAACTCGCCTGCAGGCCGACTCCGCAACTGGTGTGGCGAGCAAGATGCAGGACATTCTGCGGGTTACAGAACAGACCACGGCCGGCACACAAAAAACTGCGTCTGCGGTCGGCGAACTGGCTGGTCTGGCAACCGAATTGAAGAGTTCTGTTGCCGGCTTCAAGGTGGGCTGATCACTCAGCGCAGAAATCGGAGACACTGCCCCCATGAATGCCGTAACAGAATTCGATGTCGGCCCGCTGAGCTGGGTCAAGAGCGAGATCGACCTTGCGCTGGAGCGAGCTGACCAGGCGCTGCAGCATTACGAAGCAAGCGTTGTCGCTAATGCCGGCGACCTGACGCAACTAAAAT
>JAYSZS010000444.1:0-6994 GCA_043737935.1 Propionivibrio sp.
GCCAGTATCGGATGCGTCCGGACCGTTTTACGGAAAAGATCGAAAACAAGCTCGCCACCCGATAGAAACAGGTCGCCTACCAGCGCTCCTTTCTCCGGCGATCGCTGTTGACTGCGTTGCTTCTCGATGGCCAGAACCGCGTCGGCCAGTGCTTCCGGGTTGAGTCGGGTGCGTTTTGATTCCTTTTGCTGGTAGTCAGCGAGTGCTTTTTCGACCGCCTCCGGGTCAACAATCGAGATCGGTGACCGGCAGTGGCTGCATGCCGCTTGCGTACGGATGTCGATCGGTGCGCCGCAGCCTGTGCAATGAAAGGTGCCGATGCGTGCAGCCAGAGCTGTAAATTCGGCTGGCGCCAGTTGGCGAACAAAACCCTTTTCGATCATGAACTGCGCGAAGGTCGTGAATCGTCCGTGATTCTGCAGGCAGCGGTGATAGGTGAAACGACCGCTACGCACCACATTGAGCCCGGCAATCAGCTTCTCCCGGCAGCGCGGACAACGCAAGGTGGCCGGATGCGTCTGACGCAGGTCGTTGCGGTGCGTGTGGATCAGCTTGAACAGATCGATGATGCCGCCCGGATTGATCTGCACGCTTTCATACTCATCGAACCAGATACCCTGGCAGGGGAAGCAAAGATCAAGCGCTAACGTACCTAAGTTTCGATGCGGCAGCTCCAGCCGTGTCATTGGCTGGGTGCATGATGGGCAGGGTGATGGGGTAGATTTGGGTGGGAGAATCATGGGAATTTCATCGTCAAGTCCATCGATTCGATTTTACTGTGATACGTCCCTTGTTAGTGGTGTTTCAACTGGCTGAGCGTTGGCGGGGAGCCCGAGTTGTGGGGTTGGTTTTGACGCTTGCCTGTGCTAACTCAAGGAAGTCGCGCAGAACGTCATTAACAGCCTGCGCATTGGGAAATGCCTGTTGCACATCGGGGTGATAAATCAACCACGTTGAGAGCCTCACGGCAACGCCAGGCATACTTTCCTCGCGCCATATCACTGAAATCTATGCGCTGGTATTCAGGACGAAATTCGTCACACTCTTCTTTGGTCTTCCTCATCTATTTTCCTTTCCATCCGCGCCGCTGGTCTTGCACTGATGAGACGAATTTTTGTTACCGCATCCGGTATGTGAAACAGCCTCTATACGGTTCCCGGCGGATACACCATAAACTTTTCATTATTGTTTTGTTCAACGCGGCATGCTCGTAATCCGACCCTGGCCCCTTTCTCCTTCTTCTGGCAACTTACTCCTCTTCATATTGATCGAACCCGCTACCCTGGCAGGGAAGCAAAATCAAGCGCTACCGTGCCGATATTTCGATTCGGCAGCCCCATCCATGTCATCGGCTGGGTTCACGATGGGTAGGCGGATTGCTCGGTTTGCTGCAGATTATTCATCGCTGGATTGTCGTCAGACACACCGAGAGGTTCTAACGTTTTGCACAGGGATTGTTAGGAAGTCGAGGTTATTTTCAACCTCTCGTTCGTCCTGTACAGCCATTTGGACAGGCGTGGTACGATGACAATTTTTACGGTGATTTTCCATTGGCCATGACTAATCAAGAGCTTAAAGATCAATCCAGGCAATTCCTTGGGGTATTTTTTCATGCGTTTGGCGCGCTTTGCCTGAGTTTTTTCCTGCTGGCCCCGGTACACGCCACGCCGGAAAAAGCCGCGCGCTTCTATGAGGACGCGCTCGGGAGATTTGATAAAAACGACCTGCCCGGCGCCATCATTCAGCTCAAGAATGCCCTGCAGCAGGATCAGAAAATGCTCGCCGCGCACCTGCTGCTCGGCAAGGCCTTGCTCAGGAACGGTGACCTGAAGGGCGCCGAGGCCGCGCTTGAAGAAGCGCTGAAACAGGGCGTCAATCGTGGCGAAGTGGTCCTGCCGCTCGGTCAGATTTACCTGGCCCTGGGCCGCCCGGAAGCCGTCATTGAGCGCATCACCGCCACCGGCCTGCCGCCGGCCTTGCAGGTTGAAGTCCTGACCATGCGCGGTAATGCCTACGCCGAAGCCGGCAATAACCGTCTGGCTATCCAAAACTACACCGAGGCGCGCGCGCTCGATCCGAAATCGCCATCGCCTCTGATTGCCGAAGTACCTATGCTGCTGGCGGCCGGCCAACTAGAGCAGGCCAGGGAAAAAGCCAACAAGGCGGTGGAACTGGCGCCGGCCAACGCTTACGCCTGGAACATGAAAGCCGCGGTGCTGCACACTTCTTTCGACACGGCCGGCGCACTGGCCGCCTACGACAAGGCGCTGACCCTGGAACCGCGGCTGATCGATGCGCGGGTAGCCCGTGCCGGCCTGTTGATTGACACTAAGCGCGATGCCGAGGCGCGCAAGGATCTCGATTTCATGCGGACAGCGGGTCCGGATGAGCCGGGTTACGACGATCCGCGTGCCTCCTATCTGCGTGCCGTCCTGGCCGGCCAGCAGGGCGACGGCCTGGCGGTCACGGACGCGCTGGGTGAAGTGACCGCGATCATCGACAGGCTGCCCCCTCCCTGGCTGGCGCGTCGCGAGCAGTTACTGATGACCGGCGCACTGGCGCATCACGGGCTTGGTAACCCGCAGAAAACCCGTGAGTATCTTGATGTCATCATTTCCCGTAATCCACGCAATATCGGTGCAAAAAAACTGCTGGCGTCGATTTATGTCGAGACCAGGGATTTCACTCGCGCTTTGCCGATGCTTGAAGCGCTGCTGAAAATCGCCCCGGACGATCCGCAGGTCATGTTCCTGCTCGGTTCGGTGCATATGGCTCAACGCCGCTATGTGATCGCCACCGAATTGCTCGAAAAGGCGGCAGCCCGTACCAACTCGTCCGAAATGAATCGCACACTGGCCTTCAGCCAGCTTGGCCTGGGGCGCAACGAACTGGGACAGGCCAGCCTGGAGAAGGCTTTTGCCACCAACCCGGCCGATACTCGGGCCGGGACAACACTGGCCATGCTCTACATGCGTCAGGACAAGGCGCAGAAGGCGCTGCAGACGGCCGAGACGATGGTCCAGCGCGACCCGGGAAACCTCACGGCGTTGAACTTCCTCGGCTCGATAAAGGGCGCGAGCGGCGACATCGCGGGCGCGCGCGCGGCGTACACACAGGTGTTGGCCAAAGATCCGGCCTTTACCCCGTCGGCACTGAATCTGGTGCGCCTCGATATCGGCGAAAAACGCCTTGACGAGGCACGCCGCCGGCTCGATGGGCTGCTGGTCAAGCGTCACGACGATGCGGACGTTCTTTATGAATACGGCTTGCTTGAGCAACGCGCCGGCCGCATGGCCGAAGCCAGCCGCCATTTGCAGAAGGCCAGCGAAGTGCGGCGCAACGATCCGCGTCCTGCAATGGCGCTGATCGACCTTTACCTGAGCCAGCGCCAGACAGATCAAGCCCTGAAGGTCGCCAAAACCATGGCCACCAATATCCCGAACAACGTCACGGTGCAGTTGGCGCTGGGTCGCACCTATCTGGCGGTGGGCGATGCGGGAAATGCGCGCAGCGTCCTGACCAAGGCCAACCGGCTGGCCGAATACGATGCCGGATTGCTGCTGGCTATCGCCCGTTTGCAATTGCTGGCCGGAGATCCCGACGCGGCCCGCTACAGCGTACAGAAAGCGCTTCAGGGCCATCCGGAAGATCAGGCTGCCATGGCCTTGCTGATCGAGATCGAGGCACGAAGCGGCGATGCCGCGAAGGCCGATGCAGCATTGAAAACGCTCGTCGCCAAGTACCCTGATCGGGTAGAAACGGCACTGGCCACGGCCAATCTTGCGATGTCCCGCGCACAATATCCGGCCGCCATTGCGGCCTATCGTACTGCGCTGACGCGCCAGGAAAGCACCGCCAATGCCTTGTCGCTGGCCCGCGCCTATCTGGCCGCCGGTGAGGCCGGCAAGGCGGCGAGCTTCCTCGAGGGCTGGGTGAAGACGCGCCCCAGCGATCTGCTGGCGCAAAAAGCGCTCGCTGAAACGCGTTTTCGTGCCGGGCAGCTCGCCGCCGCTCGCCAGAGCTACCAGCGCGTGATCGAAGCCGAGCCCGACGACGCCGCGTCGCTCAACAATTACGCCAACCTGCTGCTGCAATTGAACGACCCCGGCGCCCAGGCCGCGGCCGAAAAAGCTCTCACGCTAGCGCCAAGTAACCCCTTTTACGCCGATACCCTGGGCTGGATACTGGTGCAGAAAGGGCAGGTCGAAGCCGGCCTGCGTTATCTGCGCGAAGCGCGCCTGCGCAGCCCGGAAAACGGCGAGATTCGTTTCCATCTGGCCTATGCCCTGGCCAAAACCAAACGCCTGGCCGAAGCCCGGGACGAACTGAGCGCCGCGCTGATTGGCCCCGGTCGGATTACCGGCAGCGATGCCGTTAACCAGTTGAAGAAGGAACTGGGGCTTTGATCGACGGCGCGTACTGTCAGTATTTTTTACACTGATTTGAGCTCTGAGCAAGGACACTGTTACAAGCTTTTGAAATAAAATGTTATTTTTTTCTGGCATTAATTTTGCTTAGTTTTATTACGCGAAATTACAAAGGAGTAACAAATGAAAAAGCATTTCAAAATTCTGTCTGGGGCCGTGGCGCTGATGCTAGCAGGGCAGGTTTCGGCGGTAACCAACTGGACCTTGAATACTGGGTCGGCGGCGGGAGACAACAGCGCTGTGACTGCAACCTCTGCTGGCTGGGCCAACACGGGATCCACAACCGCCACAAACCTAGAGATTCAGCCTGCCGGAACTAATTTGATACTTTTTGGCAGCGGCTTGGGAATCAAAAACCTTGATGCTTGTGGCTCCAATCCCTGCGATGGCGGCGAATCAACCGCTCCAGAGCATGCAATTGACAACAATCAGCGTAGTGAGATGGTTCTCCTGAGTTTCAGTCAATCGGTTAAGCTGACCAACGTGAAGTTTGGTTGGACAGGAACGTCGAACTATACAGATTCAAATAACAAAAGCGGCGATTCAGATTTCACTGTTATGGCTTATGCCGGTGGAACCGTTCCACCGGCCTCACTCGCAGGAAGCACTTGGGCCGCTGTGGGTACAACAGGTTCAGGTTGGAACAATATCGGCAATTACTCAGATGCCATTGCTGGAGCAAACAATGTGATCAATTCCGGCCAAGCGTTTTCCTCGTATTGGTTGATCGGTGCCTACAACCCGCTGGCAAACCCCACTGGCGGTAGCGTGACTGCATCCACAACAGGTGGTGCTGTCTTCGACTATGTGAAGCTTGCATCGGTAACAGGCTGCGTTTCTGGGAGCACAGGTTGTACGCCCGGCAGGGTTCCCGAACCCGGTTCCCTGGCGCTCTTCGGCATTGCGTTGCTCGGCATGCTGACCTTGCGCCAGCGACAGCAGGCCTGATCTCGCTTACCGGCCATATCGACAACCAACGGCACCCTCGGGTGCCGCTGGCGTTTCAGCTCTGCAAAACCTTGAAGACAGAAATCCGGCAAAAAACCGGGAACACATAAAACCGGAGACAGGACCACGGTTTCCTGAGAAGTGTTCATAAAAGCGGGGACAGACCAAGGTTTCCTACGAAGTTACACTGGAAAACTTGGGTCAGACCAAGGTTTCGAGCACCGCTCGCATCGAGCAACTCCGGTTGCTGATCCACCCCTCCTTGAGGATTTGCTTGATGGTGCGACAGGTCGGCGTGCCGAAGTTCAGCGCGCGCCTGCTGGCGGCCTCTTAAGCAGTTGCCCAGACGGCGGCAAGTAAGGCGTCGTCCCGGTGAAAGCTGGTACCCATTTTCGCATTGCCATTCTGGACACTGGCTTTTGCTCCGAAGGAAATACGTTTGGGGTGCGCCGGTGTGACAGGCTCTTGCGAAAGCTGGCGGAATATCTTTCAATGCCAGAAGCTTGAGGTAGTGCCCTGGCCCCTATGATTTGAAATCGTGCCTGGCTTCTTTATTGATGCTTTATTGTGTCCTGTTTTTTTAATTGACTACGACCCCAATGACACTCCAATCGCTCAACAATCAAAGGAGCAGCCTAAGTGACCGTTGTTTTATTACCTTTCCTTCATCTTGCGATACGCCAAATCGCCTTCCCTCTTCCTGACTACCAAAACAAGACCAACTCTTCACTGTCAATCACCTGATAAACCAAGCGGTATCCAACAGATCTGAGCTTGATCTTGTAGCAGTCTGGCGCATCACGCAGCTTTGCGCTTTGCACCCGAGGGTTTAGCAACCTCTTTCCGAGAACGGGCAGAAATTGCTTTTGTATCGTCCAATCCAGTTTGTCCCATTCTCGTTTTGCTTCGTCGTGAAATTTCAGCTTGTAGCTCATCAATTGCAACCTCTACAGATGGGCCACCCATGCGCTGTTTCGCGATGCTTAGTAGTTCAGCATCGTCAAGAGCCTCAAGCATCCTTTCGTATTCTTCGACCGGTACTACATAAGCAACCGGACGATTGTGATTCAGGACTGCAACCGCCTTGCCATCCGCTGCTTCCATCACAGCAGATGGGTTTTTCTTGAGATCCGAAACACTAACGCATGCACTGGCCCGAATTGATCGGATGTAATTCATACAATTCTCTCTTTCTTTACCGCGTCTCAAATGTCTAAATTATATGAGTTATTAGAGTGTCTGCATCTGTATTAGTGTTGGTAATCAAGCCAACGGGTAAAGTATAGACCTAAAAAATGACTTAAATCAAGTGCCAATTTTAAGTGTTTAAAGGGTCTGATTAAAGTGTACGAGACCAACGGCACTGCCTTAAGCTTTTTAACACCAAAATTTTCAGTTCCCCAGCATGCAGTTGCCAAGACACAAGCAGTTGCCGAGAAGGCGGGAAATAAGGCGTCGTCCCGGTGAAAGCCGGTACCCAGTTTCGGAGCCCCATTCTGAACACTGGCTTTTGCCCTAGGAAACACGCTTGGGTGCGCCAGTGTGACAGGCCAATCGTGCCTGGCCCCTTTAAACCCTACAGGGTATCGATCATGAGGCTAAATGACCGGGAATGAAGG
>JAYSZS010000445.1:0-6975 GCA_043737935.1 Propionivibrio sp.
GCATCGAGGCCGACCGTCAGCCGTCTCGGGTTGCCGTGCGACTGGTCGACCAGCGCCTGGATTTCGACCAGCAGCGGTCGCGTTCCTTCCTGGGTGACCAGCACGCAGGAGCCGGGTACCTCCTGACCGTGCTGCGAAAGAAACATGGCCGAAGGGTTGTTCACCCCCTTCAGCCCCTTGTCGGTCATCGCGAAAACGCCGATTTCATTGACCGCGCCGTAGCGATTCTTCACCGCGCGAATCAGGCGAAAGCTCGAATGCGTGTCCCCCTCGAAATAAAGCACGGTGTCGACGATATGTTCCAGTACGCGCGGCCCGGCCAGGGCACCCTCCTTGGTCACGTGGCCGACCAGGATGATGGTGATTCCCGACTGCTTGGCCAGCCGAGTGAGTTGCGCGGAGCATTCACGCACCTGGGCGACCGATCCGGGCGCCGAACTGAGCTGATCCGACCACAGCGTCTGGATCGAGTCGATGACGGCCACCTGCGGCTTGATCGATTGCAGCGTGGCGAGGATCTTTTCAAGATTGATTTCGGCCAGCAGCTTGAGCTTTTTGCTGTCAAGCGACAACCGCCGGGCACGCATGGCGATCTGCTGGCCGGACTCCTCACCGCTGACATAAAGAACGTGGTGTGCGCCGGACAGTTCGGCGAGCGCCTGCAGGAGCAAGGTACTCTTGCCGATTCCCGGATCGCCGCCGAGCAGCACGACGCCGCCCGCCACCAGCCCGCCACCGAGCGCCCGGTCAAACTCGCCGATACCGGTCGGCAGCCTGTCCTCTTCGCGCGCCTCGATCTCCGAGAGTGTCTGCAGCCTGGCCGTTCCACCCAGTGCCGCGAAGCGGCTGTTGTTGGCCGGAGCGCTTTCGGCAAGCGTTTCGACCAGGGTGTTCCAGACGCCGCAACCAGGGCACTGCCCCTGCCACTTGGGGACACTGGCGCCGCATTCGGTGCAGGAATAGATGGTTTTTGCTTTGGCCAAGTGTTGATAACCGATTGAAGAACAGGCTTGATTCGCCCCATTTAACTGCTTGAGATTGCAGCGGTGGAATTGGCCCGTTGGCGCAGCACGTATTTCTGAATCTTGCCGGTCGACGTCCTCGGCAGAAGATTGAAGATCACCCGCTTGGGCACCTTGAAACGGGCCATGTTCTGGCGGCAGAATTCGATGATCTCGTCCTCGCTCACCGTCGCCCCCTCGCGCAACTCGAGGAAGGCGCAGGGCACCTCGCCCCACTTCTCGTCGAGCGTGGCCACCACCGCCGCTGCGATAACCGCCGGGTGGCGAAAGAGCACGTCCTCAACTTCGATCGACGAGATGTTTTCACCTCCGGAGATGATTACGTCCTTTGAACGATCCTTGATCTTTACATAGCCATCCGGGTTCATCACGGCAAGGTCGCCGGTGTGATACCAGCCGCCGGCAAACGACTCCTCGGTGGCTTTCTGATTCTTCAGGTAGCCTTTCATGACCAGATTGCCACGGAACATGATCTCGCCCATCGTCTCGCCGTCCCACGGCACCGGCTGCATGTCGGACGGATCGAGAACGGTAATCGCTTCCTGTGCATGGTAGCGCACGCCCTGTCTGGCGTTCAGTTCGACTTGCCTGGCCAGGGGCTGATCGGCCCAATCACTGTGTTTGGCGCAGACGGCGGCCGGCCCGTAAGTTTCGGTCAAACCGTAGACGTGCGTCAGGTCGACGCCAATAGTGGCCATCTGCTCGATCACCGCTTCCGGAGGCGGTGCCGCAGCGATCAGACCCGCAAGTTTTTGCGTGGTGCCCGCACGCAGTGCGGGTGGCGCATTGGCCATCAGGCTATGCACGATCGGCGCTCCGCAGTAATGGGTCACGCCGTGCTCGCGAATGGCATCGAAAATCAGCTTCGCTTCGACCCGGCGCAAACACACGTTGGTGCCGGCGTTGGCGGCCAGGGTCCAAACGAAGCACCAGCCGTTGCAGTGAAACATCGGCAGCGTCCACAAATAGACCGAGTGCGCTGGCATGCCCCAACTGACGATGTTGCTCAGCGCATTGAGATAAGCGCCGCGATGGTGATAGACGACGCCCTTCGGGTTGCCGGTGGTCCCCGAGGTGTAATTGAGCGAAATGGCGTTCCACTCGTCGTCCGGGCCTCGCCACGGATAGTCGGGGTCTCCGCCGGCGAGAAACTGCTCATAGTCGATCGTGCCAAGCCGTTCGCCGGCACCGCTGTATTCGGGATCATCGACATCGATGATCAGGATCCGGCGCTGCACATTGGCCAGCGCCTTCTTGACGATGGCCGAATACTCGCGATCGGTGATCAGCACCCTGGCTTCGCCGTGTTCAAGCATGAAGGCAACCGTTTCGGCATCCAGCCGCGTATTGAACGCATGCAGTACCGCGCCGGTTACCGGTACGCCGAAGTGACACTCGACCATCTCCGGCATGTTGTTGAGCATCACCGCCACGGTATCACCCTCGAGGATGCCGTGGGCGACCAGTGCCGAGGCCAGGCAACGGGCGCGGGTAAAGGTTTGCAGCCAGGTATAGCGGCGCTGGCCGTGAATCACCGCCATACGTTCCGGATAGATATAAGCGGTTCGCTCAATGAAAGTAAGCGGGGAAAGCGGTGTGAAGTTGGCCGTGTTCTTGTCGAGATTCTGCTTGTAAATGTTCTGCATTTCCGGCTCCTTGATACGAATGTCAATGATACTGGCTCACCGCCGAGGTCGACCCGCAAGGATGTTGACCAAGGGAAGTCAGCATCGCATAATTTGCTGGTGTTGTCTTTGGCCAAGCTGAAAAAACAATGACAAAGCGTTCAGTTAGAGCAGCAAAATGCTGGCCTTCTGGTTCGGGAGCTGGTTATCGTGTCTTTCAGCACCAGAACAAAAGACGCGAAAGTTTAGGGGGTGTTGACATTCATTTCGTGGATCGCGTTGCCACGAGGGGGCGGTGGATGCCAGGCGCGCGCCTCCGCCCGCACCGGGGTGGGGCGGAGGCGCGCAACAACGCAGACGCCGCCCCCTCGGCAACCCTTCGCGACGGACTCTGTGCGGGATGTAGCGCCCATGAAAGGAATGTCAACACCCCTAAACCTCAACCACTGGTACGCGCCGCGCCAGTGCGCAGAACAGCTCATAGCTGATGGTTCCAGCAGCGGCAGCGACCTCGTCAGCCGGCAATCCTTCACCCCACAGCACCACCGGGCTGTCGACACCGGCTTCCGGCAGCGTGCTTAGATCGCAGGCCAGCATGTCCATCGACACCCGACCCAGCGTTTGCGTGCGCTGACCGGCCACCAGAATCGGCGTCCCGCTGGGCGCATGGCGTGGATAGCCGTCGGCATAGCCGCAAGCGACAACGCCGACCCGCATGGGCTGCCGCGCCTCGAAGGTGCCGCCGTAACCGACACGCTCACCGGCCACGACCTCCTGTACAGCCATAATACGGCTGTGAAGCGTCATGACCGGCTTCAGATCAAAGCTTGCGGCGTCGGCGTCGGCAAAGGGGCTACCGCCGTAGAGCATGATCCCCGGCCTGACCCAGTCATGCGCCGTCAGCGGGTAACGCAGGATAGCGGCCGAATTGGCCAGCGAGACAGGGCAAGTAGCGGGCCAGCCTTCCCTCATCGCCTCGAAACGCTCAAGCTGCCAGACGATGCCGCGCCCGCCATCGGCCTCGGCAAAATGCGTCATCAGCGTCACGGCGCCCAGGGCCGATGAAACGGCCAGTTCGTGTCTTATGGCCGGCATCTGATCCGGCGTGAAGCCAAGGCGGTTCATCCCGGTATTGAGCTTGAGATAGATCGCCATTCGCACGGGCAAAGCGGCGGCACGGATCATTTGCAATTGCTCGATGCGGTGAATGCATGGAATCAACCCGTATTCAGCGCAGGCGCTCAGATCGTCGGGCTCAAAAAACCCTTCGAGCAGAAGAATCGGCTGGCGAAATCCTGCATCGCGCAAGGCCACTGCGGCCTCCACATCGAGCAGGGCATAGCCATCGGCTACTTCGGCCAGCGCCGTGGCCGCGCGCATCAGGCCATGGCCATAGGCATCGGCCTTGACGACGGCCCACGCCCTGGCGGGTCTGCCCTCGCCGGCCACATGGCTTTTGGCAATCAGGTAGTTATGACGAAGTGCGGCAAGGTCGATGCGGGCTTGAATCGGGCGTGGCATGGGACGAATGATTCCTGGGCTCTTGGGCTGACGGAGTCAGAGTATCGACCGTATTTTGGTTCAACACAAGACGGACGAGCAATCCGGACAACATGCAGATCGACCGCGCTAACAACTTCCTCGCTTTCATGGTATAAATTCGCCACTCAACAAGAGCAGTCCCCGGTTGCCCAATGCCCTTTGGCTTTTACCTCATCATGGCGGCGCAGTTTTTCTCGGCGCTCGCCGACAACGCGCTGCTTATTATTGCCATTGCCGCCCTGCGCGAAATGCAGGCTCCCAGCGCCTACGAGCCGCTGCTGAAAACCTTCTTTACCGTCTCCTACGTTGCGCTGGCGGCCTTTGTCGGCGCTTTTGCCGACTCGATGCCCAAATGGCGGGTGATGTTCATCAGCAATACCATCAAGATCATCGGCTGCGGGATGATGTTTTTTTCCGTGCATCCGCTACTGGCTTACGCTGTCGTCGGTCTCGGCGCCGCCGCCTACTCGCCAGCCAAATACGGCATCCTGACCGAATACCTGCCGCATCGCCTGCTCGTCGTGGCTAACGGCTGGATCGAAGGACTGACTGTGGGTGCGATCATTCTGGGAGTACTCATCGGCGGCGTCTTGATCCAGCCGGCCATCGCCAAGAACCTGTTGTCATTTGACTTTCCATATATCGACACCGGAGTCGAAACCGTCAGCGAAATGGCGATCAGCTTCGTTGGCGGCTTTTACATGCTGGCCTCAGTGTTCAACCTTTACGTGCCGGATACCGGCGTTGATCACAAGCCGCTGCACAAGAATCCCTGGTATCTGATTCGTGAATTCAATCACTGCCTTGCACTGCTCTGGCGCGACCGTCTTGGTCAAATCTCACTGGCAGTAACCACCCTGTTCTGGGGCGCCGGTGCGACCTTGCAGTTCATCGTGATCAAATGGGCAGAAGCGGCGCTACAGCTTGACCTGTCCAAGGCCAGCATGCTGCAGGGGGTCGTTGCAGTTGGCGTTGCGCTGGGCGCCATCGGCGCCGCCAGAATGATCACCTTGCGCAAGTCGTTGCGCGTAATACCGCTGGGCATCGCAATGGGCCTCATCGTGCTGGTCATGAATTTTGTACAGCACGTGTGGCTTGCCGTTCCACTGCTGATCCTCATCGGCGCACTTTCCGGCTTCTTTGTCGTGCCGATGAATGCGCTGCTGCAGCACCGTGGCCACATTCTGATGGGCGCCGGGCATTCAATCGCCGTTCAGAACTTCAACGAGAACCTGTCGATCCTGATGATGACTGGCCTCTATTACATGATGGTCAAAGTCGACCTCTCGATTTACTGGGTGATCACGCTATTCGGCCTCTTTGTCAGTGCCAGCATGTTGCTCGTCAAGCGTCGCCATGAGGCCAACCAGCGCGAACACGACGACGTGATTCATCTTGACGACGGCACGCATTGATCCAACGCATTGCGCAATGAACCAGCGCATCAACGAATCAGGGGCGCGTTGGGCAGTTCATCGCAGTTATCGCCGGAGGCCGGGAAATTTTCGGCAAGGGCCATGGTGATCTCTTTCAGGGCGAGTAGCGCCCCGCTTTCAAAACGCCCTTCCCTGAATGCCGCCTCCATGCGGCGACATACCGCGCTCCAGAATGCGTCGTCGACTCTGGCGTCGATCCCCCGATCGGCAATAATCTCCACGCAGCGGTCGCGCAACTGCACGTAGATCAGTACGCCGCTATTGTGCTCGGTGTCCCAGACCCCAAGCTGTGCGAACAACTCGATCGCCCGCGCCCGTGGTGACTGATCGCGCAACAGCCCATGCAACGGCAGACCGGTTTCGACAACGAAGCGCAACTCGCCCTGATGTGCGCGTTCGGAATCGGTGATGGCCTGTTCAATCGTGCGCAGAGCCGATTTCGGAAAGGCGCGCAACACCCACCAATCGGGCCACAGCATATGACGTAAAAATCTGCCTGCTCGCATCACCAGCCTCCCGAGGCGCCACCGCCGCCAAAACTTCCGCCGCCGCCTGAAAACCCGCCGCCGCCCGAACCGCCTGAGGAGAAGCCACCACCACCGATCCCGCCCCCTCCACCACTGATGCCGGCAAACAGCGAAACGATGAAGGCGACAACACCGACCACGATGGCGACCAATACGGAGGAAAGGCTCAGCGAAGCGATAATGCCGGCCACGCCGCCGATGACTCCGGCGGCCAGAAAGCGCCCGAAGATGGCGCGCAGAATGCCGCCGACAACGAAAACCAGAATGAACCCGAAAAACATCAGTGTTTCAAAATCAAAACCTGTGCCCGACGCCTGGCTCGCCTGCTTTGGCTCCGGCAGCGACTCACCACCCGCCACCTTGATCATGACATCCAGTCCGGCATCGATTCCACCATAGAAATCACCCTGCTTGAAGCGCGGACTGATCGTTTCGCTGATGATGCGCTTGGCCGTGGCATCGTTGAGCGCACCCTCTAGGCCGTAGCCGACTTCGATGCGCAGTTTTCTGTCGTCCTTGGCAACGAGCAGCAAGGCCCCATCGTCGACGCCCTTGCGCCCGAGTTTCCACGACTCAACGACACGCAGCGCGTACTCGGTGACGGTCTCGGGCATCACGCTCGGCACAATCAGAACCGCGATTTGCGAACCTTTCTGGCGCTCGAAAGCGGAGATTTTATCTTCCAGCCCGGAGCGCTGATCCGCCGAGAGCGTTGCCGTAAGGTCAGTCACCCGCGCTACTAGTGGCGGAATCGGCAGCAAAGCCTGAGCGCCAACCAGCACTGCCACGAAGAGCAAAAACAGACCGGCCAGCCAGCGTTTTC
>JAYSZS010000446.1:0-6957 GCA_043737935.1 Propionivibrio sp.
CCCCGAAAGGACCGAAGCTCACGAAGCCGCGAAGAGCCGACGCCGCCGCTTCACCACAACCCCAAGTAGCCCCAATTCCGCCATTAGTTAGGCATACGCCTCGGGTTCCGGTACGGGGCGACATCACCGGGGCGAACCGCCCAGGCTTACAACTCATTACTCACGTTGCCGGCGCTTTGGTCGCCGTCGGAGCTGCTAAAGAACCACGCGACGACGCCCGGATCCTTCTCATAGGCCGTACCGAACCAGTAAGCGTTGGAGGACTGCAGGTTCTTGACAGGGCCGACATTGCCATTGCCCACGCCATAGTTCGACCTAACGACGCCAAGCGTGTTGGAGTAGCCCTTCAGCCCGAAATTGACGTAGTACATGTAGCTCAGCTCGCTGTGCGGGCTGGTGATGTTATAACCAACATCGGTGCTGCCGTTATACGAGTAGCTGTAGTTCCAGTCCGCCCACCGGGGTATTGGCGGCCAAGTGACGTTCAGCACATTGTCATAAAGCAGCCCGCCGCCTCTGTCGTTGAGCGCCGCCTGCGCCACGCCGCTACTCAGCACGCCCGCCGTTGCCAGCGCCACCTTGTTCAGTCGTTTCATGTTTTCCCTCCATTGAAAGAAGTGAAAAATTACCCCCCCGAATTGTCAATAGCTCTTTCGGACTAATCCTCAGGTAAAAAAGTGAACTTTTCTGTGCTGGCTAAAGCTGTGCATTGGACGAAAGGGCGGCGCTGTCCTTGCCGACACCACAGGGCGGTATGCGCTGCCGGTATTCAAGCCACACATTCGCGATGTCGGACGTTCGCTTCGTTCAACGTATGGCGCGAATGCCGGCTTCCTCTTCATGCCACTGACGGTAAGGGGGTCGAACCGATACAGTCATCCAATCATGAGCGCATCATCAATCGCTGCCCAATGCGCTAACGCGCAATGCTTTATGCATATCGATCAATGAAACGGACACCCGGTTTACGCGGGCTGCGGGCGAATGCGTGATGGCGGCATGGTCATGGTCAGCCCGAAACCCAGCCAGACAAGCGCCAACGCGGCGCAGGCGATCCATACGGCCTGCGCACCTGAGTACATGGCCAGCGCGCCCCCGAGCAATCCGCCGAAAAATAGCCCAAGCGACTGGGTGGTGTTGTATACGCCCAGCGCGGCGCCTTTGGCATGCGACGGCGCAATGCGCGCAATCAGCGAGGGCTGCGTTGCTTCGAGAATATTGAAGGCCACGAAGAAAATCGTCAGCCATAGGGCTAGCGCATAAACACTTTGCCCGAAGAAACCGAACCCCACCTGAACGACCAGCAGAAGTGCGATCGCCGCATTGAATATAAGTTTCATCCTGCCGTATTTTTCTGCGGCAATGATCGCCGGCACCATCACGACAAAAGACAGCAGTACCGCCGGCAGATAAATTTTCCAGTGTTCAGCCACGGGCAGCCCGCCTGCACTGACCAGTGCCGAAGGCAGCAGCACCCACATCGCCGTCTGCATCAGGTGCAGGGCGAAAACACCAAAATTCATGCGAAGCAGTTGCGGGTTGCTCAGCACCTCGACGAAGCTCGGCCAGCCGGCCTGACGGGGAATCGCCGGAGCCGCCGGCACCACCCTGAACACGACCAGGATCGCCAGAATGGCCAGAATACCGGTCAGCGCGAAGATGCCCGGCATACCGATCGTCGCATAGAGCAAGGGCGCGCCAACCATCGAGAGCGCAAAGACCAGACCGATACTCGAACCGATCATCGCCATCACCTTGGTTAGATGCTGCTCGCGGGTCAGATCCGCCGCCAGCGCGGTGACTGCAGCAGAAATGGCGCCCGCGCCCTGCAGCACGCGACCGGCGATGACGCCGTAAATATCGCCGGCCAGCGCTGCAACAAAGCTACCGATGATGAAAAGTACGAGGCCGAAAACGATGACCGGCTTGCGCCCGAAACGATCCGATGCGGTGCCGTAAACGATTTGCAGACAGGCTTGAGTCAGACCGTAGGCGCCCAGTGCGAAACCAACCAGGCTCATGTCGCCTCCCCCCGGCAGGTCTTTGGCGTAAATCGAGAAGACCGGCAGGATCAGGAACAGCCCGAGCATGCGCAAAGCAAAAATGGAGGCCAGCCCGATTCCGGCACGGCGCTCGGCTGAAGTCATCGGATCATTGGTTGGGGATAACATCAGGTCAACACCGGGAAACAAGTAAATAGCGGAACTAGGATTAGTTTGATCGCACGGAACTGCGTATATTAACAGGTTTGCTTTTGCACCTTGTCCGCTCGCCAAGGTACAAGCGATTGAAACCCCGACATCCAGCGCAGAGAAATGAAGAAGAACCGGAGAATTTTTGTTCTTTCCAGCGATAACTCAGCATCTTTGAATCTCTGCGGTAAATTTTAAAGCTAATGTGATTGCCTTCCCCATGGATGAACTACGAGAAATCAGGATTCGCGGCGCACGCACGCACAACCTGAAAAACATCAATCTCGATCTGCCACGCAACCGCCTGATCGTGATTACTGGTCTCTCCGGTTCAGGCAAATCCTCGCTCGCCTTTGACACGCTGTATGCCGAAGGCCAGCGGCGCTACGTCGAGTCATTATCGGCGTATGCCCGACAGTTCCTGCAGCGTATCGACAAGCCGGATGTCGACCTGATCGAGGGGCTGTCACCGGCCATTTCCATCGAACAGAAAGCGACCAGCCACAACCCGCGTTCGACCGTCGGCACGGTGACCGAAATACACGATTATCTGCGCCTGCTGTTTGCCCGCGCTGGCACCCCCTATTGCCCGCAGCACCAGCAGCCGCTGGATTCGCAAACCGTCTCGCAGATGGTCGATCACGTGCTCGCCCTGCCCGCCGAAACCCGGTTGATGATCCTGGCGCCAGTGGTCGCCAATCGCAAGGGCGAACAGCTCGAACTCTTTGCCGAATTGCGCGCGCAGGGCTTTGCCCGCTTGCGTGTGGACGGAAAAACCTACGAAATCGACGTCCTGCCGAAACTGGCCAAGACGCACAAACATACCGTCGATGTGGTCGTTGACCGCCTCAAGGTGCGCGACGACATGCGCCAGCGCCTGGCCGAATCGTTTGAAACGGCATTGCGTCACGCCGATGGACGTGCCCTCGCCTATGAGATGGATAGCGAGAAGGAACACCTCTTCTCAGCCAAATTCGCCTGCCCGGCCTGCTCGTATTCACTGCAGGAACTCGAACCGAGAATCTTTTCGTTCAACAACCCGCTGGGCGCCTGCCCGACCTGCGACGGCCTCGGGGTGATCCAGTTCTTCGACCCCAAACGCATCGTCGCCCGCCCCGACCTGTCGCTGGCCGCCGGCGCCATTCGCGGCTGGGACCGACGCAATCCGTTCTATTTCCAGATGCTCAGCTCGCTGGCAGCTCACTACGCTTTTGACATCGAAACACCGTTCGCCAGTCTGCTGGAAAGTACTCAGAAAGTCCTGCTCTATGGTTCAGGACGCGAAACAGTCCCCTTCAACTACCTCAACGAGCGCGGCAAAAGCACAATGCGCGAGCACAGCTTCGAGGGTATCGTCGGCAACTTTGAACGCCGTTACAAGGAAACCGACTCAGTGGCCGTTCGTGAAGAACTCGCCAAACTGATCAGCAACAAAATCTGTCCGGGTTGCGCGGGTGCCCGGCTGCGTGAAGAAGCGCGCAACGTGCGTCTCGGAACATCGACCGCTGCACTGACCCTGCATGAAATCAGCCGCCTGCCGCTGGCCGAGGCGCGCGACCATTTTCTGGCGCTGCATCTGGTTGGCAACAAGGCGCAGGTCGCCGAAAAAATCCTCAAGGAAATTACCAGCCGCCTGCAGTTCCTGATCAATGTCGGGCTGGATTATCTCTCGCTCGACCGCTCGGCAGAAACGCTCTCGGGTGGTGAAGCACAGCGTATTCGCCTGGCCTCGCAGATCGGCTCGGGCTTGACCGGCGTCATGTATGTACTCGACGAGCCGTCGATCGGTCTGCACCAGCGCGACAACAACCGCCTGCTGCAAACGCTCAAGCAACTGCGCGACATCGGCAATACGGTGATCGTCGTCGAGCACGACGAAGATGCCATCCGCAGCGCCGATTACGTCGTTGACATCGGCCCCGGCGCCGGGGTGCACGGCGGATTCATCGTCGCCGAAGGAACGCCGGAGCAGATCGCCGGCAATCCGGCATCGATGACCGGCGATTATCTTTCCGGCCGGCGCCGCATCGAAGCACCCGGCAAACCGCGCCAGCCCGACCCGGCGCGCCATTTGACATTAAGTGGCGCACGCGGCAACAACCTGAAGAATGTCACACTGAAACTGCCGGTCGGTTTGTTCACCTGCATCACCGGCGTCTCCGGTTCCGGCAAATCAACGCTGATCAACGACACGCTCTACGCCGCGGTCGCGCGCCACCTCTACGGCTCGACAGGCGAGCCCGCCGAGCATGACGAAATCATTGGCCTTGACCACTTTGACAAGGTGATCAACGTCGATCAGTCACCGATCGGTCGCACCCCGCGCTCCAACCCGGCCACCTACACCGGGCTGCTGACGCCGATCCGCGAACTGTTCGCCGGAGTGCCGGAATCGCGTTCGCGCGGCTACAGCCCCGGGCGCTTCTCGTTTAACGTCAAGGGCGGTCGTTGTGAAGCCTGCCAGGGTGACGGTGTGATCAAGGTCGAGATGCACTTTCTGCCCGACATCTACGTCTCCTGTGATGTTTGCCACGGCAAGCGCTACAACCGCGAAACGCTCGAAGTGCATTACAAGGGCAAGAACATCCACGACATCCTGCAAATGACCGTCGAGCTGGCTCGCGAGTTCTTCGACGCCATCCCGGTCATCGCACGCAAGCTGCAGACGCTGGTCGATGTCGGACTCTCCTACATCACGCTCGGCCAGGCGGCAACCACTCTCTCGGGCGGCGAGGCGCAGCGCGTCAAGCTGGCGCTCGAGCTATCGAAACGCGACACCGGAAGAACGCTGTACATACTCGACGAGCCGACCACCGGTCTGCACTTCCAGGACATCGAAATGCTACTCAGGGTACTGCACCGTCTGGCCGATCACGGCAACACGGTGGTGGTCATCGAACATAATCTTGATGTCATAAGAACCGCCGACTGGATCGTCGATCTCGGACCGGAGGGCGGTGATGGCGGCGGACGAATTCTCGCCGCCGGTACGCCAAAAACCATCGGCAAAGCGGCAGGTAGCCACACTGGCCGTTTCCTAAAACCACTGCTGGCGCCTAATAAATGAGCGCATTGTGTCAACAATATCGCTTGCCAACACACAAATACAACAAAATTCTAATCATCTTCACAAATTGTGCACTCATCCCCCTTCCCAGAGGACACGTGAAGTGTGAGAATCAGGGCAGAATACAAGTCCAGCTTTTAACAATCAACAGGAGGAAATACTATGAACAAGTCTGAACTGATCGATGCCATCGCTACTCGTACCGATCTATCCAAGGTTGCTGCCAGCAAGGCCCTGGATGCCGTAATTGAAACAATTGTTGATGCTGTTGCCAAGGGCGATGGTGTAAGCCTCGTCGGTTTCGGTTCCTTCAAAGCAGCCGCCCGTGCCGCCCGCGAAGGAAAGAACCCGAAGACCGGTGAAAAGATCAAAATTGCCGCGACCACCGTGCCGAAGTTCTCCGCAGGTGCCACCTTCAAAGCAAGCGTTGCCACGGCCAAGGGCAAGAAGAAAAAATAATCCATTACTGGCGATAAAAGCTCGCAAAAAGGCAAGCTTTTTTTTGCTTTTACTCTTTCCCAAAAAAAAGAACGGTCTCATGCCAGATCGCTTGACCACCACCCTTGGAGTATCATGGTGCAATTTAGCAGCCTGCTTGCAAGCGCAGCACTCATTGTTCTTCCGCTGATGGCCTCAGCGCAGCAAATACCTGCCGAGGGCGTCACCCTCGTTGGCCCCGGTAAATTTGCCGGCGTCTTTGAGGAAACAGCAACCTTGACCGTCGAGTCCATCGACAAGGCAACGCGTAGTGTTGTTCTTCAGCGCGCCAACGGCGAGAAACTCAAGATGGATGCCGGCGACGAAGTCAGAAATTTTGATCAGATCAAGGTTGGCGACAAGGTGGTTTCGCGCCACACCCAGGCACTGGTACTGGAACTCAAGAAAAGCGGCACCGGCGTTCGTGAGCGCATCGAAAGCACCGACCAGGGTTCGGCAAAACCGGGCGAGAAACCATCTGCCTACGAAGCAAAGAAGATTGCCTTTGTCGCTGACGTGCAAAAGGTCGACCTCAAACAGCAGATCGTTACCCTGCGCGGTGCCAAAAAAACACTTTTTTTAAAGGTCGAGGATCCTGAACAACTCAAGCTGATCAAGAAGGGTGACCAAGTTGAAGGCGTTTATGCCGAAGCTGTCGCGATCTCGGTCGTTGCCGCACCTGCAAATGCAAAGAAATAATTTGATCATTCTGGCGCTACAGGGTGAAATTGATCAGCAAAATTGACGCGCCATTACACGCCGCGTAAAATTTTTATCGGGGGCGTAGCTCAGTTGGGAGAGCGATTGGTTCGCAATCAATAGGTCGGCGGTTCGATCCCGCCCGTCTCCACCAGTATTTGAAAGGCTTGCAGCGATGTGAGCCTTTGTCATTTGCAGCGCATAGAGAAATGCTTTGAAAGAAGACCCACAATGACCCAACGCAAAGGCATCATCCTGGCCGGGGGCTCCGGCATGCGGCTTTATCCGGCGACGCAGGTCGTTTCCAAGCAACTGCTGCCGATCTTCGACAAGCCGATGATCTACTACCCGCTCAGTACCCTGTTGCTGACGGGAATCCGAGACATTCTGGTGATCTCGACACCGCAGGATACGCCGCGTTTCGAGCAGTTGCTCGGTGATGGTCGCCAGTGGGGGATCCGCATCTCCTATGCGGTACAGCCCTCGCCCGATGGCCTGGCGCAGGCTTTCCTGATTGGCGAA
>JAYSZS010000447.1:0-2952 GCA_043737935.1 Propionivibrio sp.
CCATGATCGACCAGAACACCAGCGAGAGAATGCCGAAGATATTCTCGGGCGTCACCGGTATCGGATGGTGGCCGTTGAAAATTTCCTTCATGGCATAAATGGGGCTGGTACCGATGTCGCCGAAAACGACACCGATGGCGCTGACTGTTAGCGCCGGCAGGGCTCTACGAGAATGCATGGCTCCCTCTGTTGCGCCTTGGGCGCTCTTGATTATGTCGACATAACAATGATCGGCGCACGATGGAAATGACCCTCTGCGTTTATTATTATTTTGTGCAGGAAAACGACGACCATTGCGCGTACCAAAAATGAGTTTACCTCATAAGCCTCAGAACCAAGAAAAATATTGGCACCCTTGGTTACCATCCATTCATCAAGCGCCGAAGAATCCTGTGCGGGAGTCACCTAACTCTTTGCAACACGGAATTACTGGGTATCGACCCGTCCGCGCAATACCTTCACCAGCCCGCGCCGGATCTTGCTTTCGACACGTTTCTTCTGCGCACTGCGCGTCGGCCGGGTCGGACGCCGCACTACGGGGACAAAGGCTGCTCGGGCGATCAATTCACGCAAACGTGTCAGGGCATCGACGCGATTACGTTCGAGACTGCGGTGCTGCTGCGCCTTGATCACCACCACGCCGTCGGCACTGACCCGCTGATCGCGCAACTGCAGCAGCTTCGTCTTGATCTCGTCCAGCAACGAAGAGGCGCCGATGTCAAAGCGCAGGTGGATGGCATTCGATACCTTATTGACATTCTGACCGCCAGCGCCCTGCGCCCGAATGGCGATGAACTCGACCTCTTCTTCGCGCAGCATGATTTGTGGTGAATGAACAGACATGTGATCGGCACAGAAATATGAACAAGCAAAAAACCGCGAATACCCTTGAAAGCCTATCGGCAAGGGCTCATAAAGCGAACCTGCAGGATTATAAGCCGGGCTATCGTGCCCCGGCGTTTTGCCGTGCTGCGGTACAACCCCGTTGAGCGAAGACATTACAATGCAGCCTTTCGACGGGAGCAATGCAGGATGGAGAGAATAGGCGCTCTCGTGATCGGGGCCGGGTTGTCGGTCTGGCCTGCGCGCGCGCTGGCGCAGCGCGGAATCGATACGGTGATCCTCGAACAACACGACACTTTTGGTAGCGAAACAAGCGCGCGCAACAGTGAAGTCATCCACGCCGGGCTTTACTACCCGACTGGCTCGCTCAAGGCACAACTGTGCGTTGCCGGTCGCCATCTGCTTTACGCGTTCTGCACCAGTCACGGCGTCAGCCACCGGCGCTGCGGCAAGCTGGTCGTTGCCACCTCGGTCGCACAGGAAAGCCGGCTGCACGCCTTGCTCGGCCAGGGCGAAAACAACGGCGTCGATGACTTGCAGTTGATCGGCGCCGCCGACGCCCGCGCCCTCGAACCCGGGATCCGATGCACCGCCGCCCTGCTCTCACCGTCGACCGGAATCGTCGACAGCCATGGCCTGATGCTGGCCCTGCTGGGCGACGCCGAACGCGTCGGTGCGACGCTGGCGCTACGCAGCCCCTGCGGGGCCGGTACCCTTGCCGACGATGGCCTGGTGCTCGAGGTCGGCGGCCAGGACGCCGCGCGCTTCAAGGCCAACATCGTGGTCAACGCCGCCGGTCTCGGTGCCGTCCGCGTCGCCCGCTCGCTTGCCGGCTTTCCGGCGTCCCGGATACCGCCCGCCTTTTACGCCAAGGGCAACTACTTCACGCTGGCTGGTCATGCGCCCTTTTCGCGGCTGATCTATCCGCTACCCGAACCTGGCGGCCTGGGTGTGCACCTGACGCTTGATCTCGGCGGTCAGGCACGCTTCGGCCCGGACGTCGAGTGGTTGACCCACTCATCGACTGACCCGAGCAATGCCTTGGATTACCGCGTCGACCCGGCGCGTGCCGACGCGTTCTATGTCGAGGTTCGCCACTACTGACCGGGCTTGCCTGATGGTGCTCTGGCACACCGGCCTACGCCGGAATCCGACCGAAGATCGTCGGCCCCAACGACCCGGCCGCCGACTTTCTCATTCAGGGGCCGGAAACCCATGGCATCGCCGGGCTGGTCAACCTCTTCGGGATCGAGCCGCCTGGGCTGACCGCCGCGCTGGCCATTGCCGAAAGAGTCGCTGAAAAACTCTTGCTCGATTGAATCCATGCCCATGCCAACCCGTCTCGTGCTTGATACCAACATAGTGATGGACATGTTGCACTTCGGCAACCGCCATATTCAGCCTCTGCAAACGGCCATCGACAAGAGACGAATACAGTGTTTTAACACGACGGAATGCCTAGCCGAACTGGAACGGGTCAGCGCTTATTCGGAGTTCGGGCTGGATCTTGCCGCGCGCAATGTCCTGAAGCAAAGCTACCGGAGTTTTGCCAGCTTTGCAACGCCAGCGGACAGGAAAACTACCTGCTATCGCGCTGTCGTGACGAGGATGATCAGCTCACACCCTGAATCTCGCCGCCTGTCCGCTGTGCATTCTGCAACGCATAAGTTACCTGCTGCCGGGGCTCGAAGCCTTTACGGCGATGGTGGCCGGCGTGGCGCGCCCAACCCTGGCGCGACGCGTAGCGGCGCTCGTGATGGCCGCCACGGCGCTGATCCTGAAAGGCACGGCGAGTCGGCGGCAAACACCGACTGCAACGCGTTTATCGGCGTGTCAATAGCGCCCACAAGGGCACGGCCTCCACGCACTTCGTCAGTGTAAACCGCTGTTGGCCCGGATAGACGACATACAGCGCGTCCAGTTTCAGGTCGTCGATCGCGGTGCGCATCGAGCGCGTGACCCTGGGTACGTCGGCACGCTTGAATTCGACGCCGACGCGTCTTGCGCCCTTGAGCATGAGCAGGTCAAGTTCGGCCCCCTGGTGGGTGGCCCAGAAGTAGGCCGCATCGGGTTTGGCCAGACGCAACACCTGCTCCAGTGCGAAGCCTT
>JAYSZS010000448.1:0-15021 GCA_043737935.1 Propionivibrio sp.
CCCGAAGCGGTGAATAGCGAAGTGGCCGTTCCCGAAGCCAAGACGCCGGCGAAACGAGTGAGAAAGGCAGGAGCGACTGATGCTGCAGCCAGCTAAAAGAAAGTACCGCAAAGAGCAGAAAGGTCGTAATACCGGTCTGGCTACGCGTGGCGCCAAGGTCAGCTTCGGTGAGTTCGGGCTCAAGGCAACAGGCCGCGGTCGCCTGACGGCTCGTCAGATCGAAGCGGCACGTCGCGCCATGACCCGTCACATCAAGCGTGGTGGCCGGATCTGGATTCGCATTTTTCCCGACAAACCGGTTTCGAAAAAGCCGGCTGAAGTACGCATGGGTAACGGCAAGGGTAATCCGGAGTACTACGTGGCAGAAATTCAACCGGGCAAGGTGCTTTACGAGATGGATGGTGTCGATGAAGTATTGGCTCGCGAAGCCTTCGCACTAGCCGCCGCCAAGCTCCCGATCCCGACGGCTTTTGTCACGCGAATGGTAGGTTGATCATGAAAGCCAGTGAACTCAGGATAAAGAACGTCGACGAACTGAACAAGGATCTGCTGGATCTGTTGAAGGCGCAATTTGGCCTGCGCATGCAAATTGCGACCCAGCAATTAAGCAACAACAGCCAGATCGGCAAGGTACGCCGCGACATTGCGCGCGTGCGCACCCTTCTTCGTGAAAGGGCGGTACAACAATGAACGAAACGACTAGCAAGCGTACGCAGATCGGGCGTGTCGTCAGCGACAAGATGGAAAAGACCGTGACTGTGCTCATCGAGCGCCGCGTCAAGCATCCCATGTACGACAAGATTATTGTACGTTCAAGCAAATACCATGCACATAACATCAATAATGAAGCGAAATCCGGCGACCTGGTTGAGATACAGGAATGCCGTCCGTTGTCGAAGACAAAGGCCTGGGTGGTTACCCGGCTGTTGGAAAAGGCAGTTGCAATTTAAACTTGCCTTTTCTTAGAATTCAGCTACACTGTTGCCCTTTCGCGTTCAGCCTTTCCTCTGGCTGGATGTTTCTCCCTTACGGGTTCCAAGACTGACCGCAGCAGCGGGATAAGTTGGAGAGATAAATGATTCAGATGCAGACGGTTCTGGACGTCGCCGACAATACCGGCGCCCGTTCAGTGATGTGTATCAAGGTGCTGGGCGGCTCCAGGCGTCGCTATGCCAGTGTCGGCGATATCATCAAAGTGAGTATCAAGGATGCCGCACCGCGCGGACGCGTCAAGAAGGGCGATGTCTACAGTGCGGTGGTCGTTCGTACCGCCAAGGGCGTGCGTCGTCCGGATGGTTCTCTGGTCAAATTCGACAACAATGCGGCGGTGCTCCTCAATAATAAGCTGGAGCCGATTGGCACGCGTATCTTTGGGCCGGTAACGCGCGAATTGCGCGGCGAACGGTTCATGAAGATCGTGTCACTGGCGCCGGAAGTGCTGTAAGGGTAGCCATGGACAAGATTCGCAAAGGTGACGGAATCGTCGTTATCGCCGGTAAGGATAAAGGCAAGCGCGGGACGGTTCTGGTCCGCGTCGATGCCGAGCATGTCGTTGTTGAAGGTGTCAATCGCGCCAAAAAGCACGTCAAGCCCAATCCGGTTAAGGGCGTGACTGGTGGCGTTGTCGATAAGGACATGCCGCTTCACGTTTCAAATGTTGCACTCTACAACCCGGTGACCCAGAAGGCAGATCGTGTCGGCTTCAAGCATCTTGAAGACGGGACAAAAGTGCGTTTCTTCAAGTCGAACGGCGAAGTGGTTAGGGCGTAAGGAGCGAACATGACGCGTATGCTGGATTATTACAAAAACACGGTAGTGCAGGAGCTGACCAAGAAATTCGGCTACAAGTCGGCCATGGAAATACCGCGCATCACCAAAATTACTCTGAATATGGGTGTGGGCGAGGCCGTTGCGGACAAGAAAGTGCTTGAGCATGCCGTTGCTGACATGACCAAGATTGCCGGTCAGAAGCCTGTAGTTACGAAGTCGCGCAAGTCGATTGCCGGTTTCAAGATCCGTGATGGTTATCCGATCGGCTGCATGGTTACTTTGCGCGGTCCGCGTATGTTCGAGTTTCTCGATCGTCTGGTTACGGTGGCCCTGCCACGTGTACGCGACTTTCGTGGTATTTCGGGAAAGGGTTTTGATGGTCGTGGCAATTACAACATGGGCGTCAAGGAACAGATTATCTTCCCTGAAATCGAGTACGACAAGATTGATGCGTTGCGTGGCATGAATATTAGCGTTACCACGACCGCCAAGACAGACGAAGAAGCGCGTGCGTTGCTTGGTGCGTTTAAATTCCCGTTCAAGAATTGAGGCAATAATGGCGAAACTTGCACTGATTAACCGCAATGAAAAGCGGCGTGAAACGGTCAAAAAATACTCCGCAAAGCGCGTTGCGCTGCTGGCTGTCGTGAATGATGCGAGCCGGACTGACGAAGAGCGTTTTGAAGCACGACTTAAGTTTCAGGCGCTTCCGCGCAATTCAAGTCCCGTTCGTCTGCGTAACCGCTGCAAGCTGACTGGTCGTCCGCGTGGTGTTTATCGCAAGTTCGGTTTGGGACGCAGCAAGTTGCGTGATTTCGTCATGCGCGGCGAAGTCCCTGGTATGACCAAGGCCAGTTGGTAAGCAGGAGAGAACGATATGAGTATGAGCGATCCGATCAGCGACATGCTGACCCGCATCCGTAATGCCCAGATGGCAAGCAAGGCGACTGTCGCCATGCCGTCTTCAAAGGTAAAAGTGGCAATTGTCAAAGTGCTGAAGGATGAGGGGTATGTCGAGGACTTTGCTGTTCGTGAGAACGATGGCAAACCGACCCTTGAAATCGGGTTGAAGTATTATGCCGGGCGTCCGGTCATCGAGCGCATTGATCGCGTTTCGCGGCCTGGCCTGAGAATTTACAAAGGCGCTGGCGCTATTCCGCGCGTAATGAATGGCCTTGGCGTAGCAATTGTTTCCACGCCCCAGGGTGTGATGACCGACCGTAAAGCCCGCGCCAGTAATACTGGCGGCGAAGTGCTCTGCATCGTCGCCTAAGAGGTAACTATGTCCCGAGTTGCAAAGAATCCAATTGTTCTGCCCCAAGGGGTTGAAGTGGCCCTGAGTGCAGATATCATCTCCGTCAAGGGGCCGCTGGGGGCTATGAAGTTTGCTGCCAACCCGGCTGTCATGGTTGAAAAGGAAGGCGGCATTTTGCTTTGCAAGGCCGTCGAGGGCGCAGCGAATGCCGATGCGCTTTCCGGTACGGTACGAGCGATTGTTGCCAATATGGTGATAGGAGTTAGTAAGGGTTTCGAGCGCAAGCTCAACCTTGTTGGTGTGGGTTATCGTGCCCAGGCTCAAGGCGACACACTCAATCTGACACTCGGCTTTTCGCATCCGGTGACTCACAAGATGCCAGCCGGAGTCAAGTGCGAGACGCCAACTCAGACCGAAATCGTGATCAAGGGAGTGGACAAACAGCAAGTGGGTCAGGTGGCGGCGGAAATCCGTGCCTATCGCAAGCCGGAGCCATACAAGGGCAAGGGTGTGCGTTACTCCGACGAAGTGATTGTCCTCAAGGAAACGAAAAAGAAGTAAGGGTGAAAAAATGATTGACAAGAACCAGGCGCGGCTACGCAGAGCCCGTAAAACCCGAGCCAAGATTGCTGAACTGAAGTCAGTGCGTTTGTCCGTATATCGCTCTAACAGCCATATATATGCCCAGGTGTTTTCACCCTGCGGTTCTAAAGTGCTGGCGGCAGCTTCCTCCTTGGAACCGGAAGTTCGCAAGGATGTGACTAATGGCGGTAACATCGATGCCGCAGCAGTGATCGGAAAATTGATTGCAGAACGCGCCAAAAAAGCAGGAATCGAGCAAGTCGCATTTGATCGTGGCGGCTTCCAGTATCACGGGCGCGTCAAGGCACTTGCAGAAGCCGCGCGTGAAGCCGGTTTGAAGTTCTGAACGGGCAGAGTAAAGGATCGGAGTAATCAATGGCAAAACCACAAGGCAGAAAACCGCAGCAAGCCGAGAAGCCCGATGATGGCATGCGCGAGAAGATGATCTCGATTAACCGTGTCACTAAGGTTGTGAAGGGGGGGCGCATTCTTGGTTTCGCGGCGCTCACCGTAGTTGGCGATGGCGATGGTCGCGTCGGCATGGGCAAGGGCAAGTCGCGTGAAGTGCCGGTTGCCGTGCAAAAGGCAATGGAAGAAGCCCGACGCAGAATGGTCAAGGTCAGCCTCAAGAGCGGCACCCTGCACCATACCGTTTTTGGTCGTCACGGTGCTTCGGTGGTGATGATGCAGCCTGCGCCGGAAGGTACAGGCGTTATCGCTGGCGGTGCCATGCGTGCGGTTTTTGATGTCATGGGCATGACCAATGTGGTGGCCAAGGCGCATGGTTCGACTAATCCGTACAACATCGTTCGCGCCACGATCAACGGTTTGCAGGCTATGAGTACACCTTCTGAAATCGCTGCCAAGCGTGGCAAGTCGGTCGAAGAGATTCTGGGGTAACCGATGGCTGACAAGACAGTAAAAGTAACTCTCGTTAAGAGCTTGATCGGAACCAAGCAGTCGCATCGTGCGACTGTTCGCGGCTTGGGGCTGCGCCGACTGAACAGCAGTGCCGATTTGCTGGATACGCCTTCCGTTCGCGGAATGATCAACAAGGTTTCCTACCTGCTGAGGTGTGAGGGCTAAGATGAAACTCAATACGATTCAGCCGGCAGCGGGCGCTACGCACGTCAAGCGACGCGTTGGACGGGGCATAGGTTCCGGACTGGGCAAGACATGCGGTCGCGGCCACAAGGGACAGAAGTCTCGCGCCGGTGGCTTCCACAAGGTTGGTTTTGAAGGCGGCCAGATGCCGCTGCAGCGGCGTTTGCCGAAGCGTGGCTTCGTATCGCTGACCAACGCACGGAACGTTGAAGTCCGTTTGTCGGAAATCAACGATCTGCCGGTCGATGAAATAGATCTGCTGACGCTGATGCAGGCCAATCTGGTGTCGCAGCATGCACTGTCGGCCAAGGTGGTTCTTTCCGGGGGGATTACGCGCAAGGTCATCCTCAAGGGTGTTGGTGCCACCAAAGGGGCCAAAGCGGCCATCGAGGCGGCTGGCGGCAGTATTTCAGAATAACGATGTGAAGAGGGTGAGATTTTTTGGCAACTAAACCAGGTCCGGTCAGCAAGGGCGGAAAGTATGGCGACCTAAAGCGCCGGCTGCTGTTCCTGATGGGCGCGTTGATTGTCTACCGCATCGGGGCGCATATACCCGTGCCGGGTATCGACCCACAAGTGTTGGGCGACCTGTTCAACAAGCAGAGTGGCGGAATACTGGGTATGTTCAACATGTTCTCGGGGGGTGCGCTTTCACGCTTCACGATTTTTGCTCTCGGCATCATGCCCTATATTTCGGCGTCGATCATCATGCAGTTGATGACTCACGCCAGCCCTCAGCTTGAGGCACTCAAGAAAGAGGGCGAAGCAGGTCGTCGCAAGATCACACAATACACACGCTATGGCACCGTTTTTCTCGCACTGTTTCAGGGTATCGGTATCGCCATTGCGGTTGAGTCACAGCCTGGACTGGTGCCCGACCCCGGATTAATGTTCCGTTTTGTGACCGTGGCAACGTTATTGACCGGAACGATGTTCCTGATGTGGCTGGGTGAGCAGATTACCGAACGTGGGCTCGGTAATGGCATTTCAATCATAATCTTTGCGGGTATTGCAGCCGGCCTGCCGAGTGCGATTGGTGGTCTTCTCGAACTGGTTCGCACCGGGGCGATGCATCCGCTGACGGCGATCTTCATTACCCTGCTGGCTGTTCTTGTCACCGCTTTTGTAGTGTTTGTCGAGCGTGGACAGCGCAAGATTCTGGTCAACTATGCCAAGCGGCAGGTGGGTAACAAAGTCTATGGTGGGCAGAGTTCTCATCTACCGCTGAAGCTGAACATGTCAGGGGTAATCCCGCCAATTTTCGCTTCATCAATCATCCTCTTCCCCGCGACGATTGCCGGATGGTTCGGTGCCAGTGAGTCGATGAGTTGGCTCAAGGATATTGCCGGAGCGCTTTCCCCTGGTCAGCCAATCTATGTGATGTTGTATGCGGCTGCAATTATTTTCTTCTGCTTCTTCTATACGGCGCTCGTCTTCAATTCCAAGGAAACGGCGGATAACCTCAAGAAGAGCGGAGCCTTTGTGCCGGGTATTCGACCGGGCGATCAAACGGCGCGCTACATTGACAAGATTCTGATGCGGCTGACCCTGGTTGGCGCGGCTTACATAACAATCGTATGCTTGTTGCCCGAGTTTCTGATTCTGAAGTGGAATGTGCCATTCTACTTTGGTGGAACCTCGCTGCTGATTATTGTGGTTGTGACAATGGATTTCATGACCCAGGTGCAGGCCTACGCCATGTCACATCAGTACGAGGGACTTTTGAAGAAAGCAAACTTCAAGGGCTCCGGGTTTTCGGCGAAATAGAATGGCGAAGGAAGACTTGATAGAAATGCAGGGAGAGGTTGTCGAAAACCTTCCCAATGCAACGTTCAGGGTAAAGCTCGAAAACGGTCACGTCGTGCTGGGCTTTATTTCCGGGAAGATGCGTATGCACTACATTCGCATACTGCCCGGTGACAAGGTTACGGTTCAACTGACTCCTTATGACCTGAGTCGTGCGCGCATCGTTTTCCGCGCCAAGTAAAGTATCTTTACGCAGTTGATGTAATTCGGCTAGAGACAGGTTGTGCCCGATGCCGAGAAACGGGGAGTTAAACATGAAAGTGCTGGCATCTGTGAAGCGCATCTGCCGCAATTGCAAAATCATTCGGCGCCACGGTATTGTGCGTGTGATCTGTACCGATCCACGTCACAAGCAGCGTCAAGGCTGATCGCTGGGACTCGCTATGCTGAGTCATCAGTCGGTTGAAGATATAACTGTAGTTTTCGCATAACTGGGATGAATCGATGGCCCGCATTGCAGGGGTAAATATACCCAACCACCAGCACGCCGAGATCGCACTTACTGCGATATTCGGCATTGGACGCAGACGTGCACAGAAGATTTGTGATGCTGTAGGCGTTGTACGTTCGACGAAAATGAAAGACCTGACGGAAGCTGAAATGGATCGTTTGCGCGATTTTGTCGGCAAGTTCACCGTCGAGGGCGATCTTCGTCGTGAAGTTACGATGAGCATCAAGCGTCTGATGGACCTTGGCTGCTACCGTGGCCTTCGCCATCGCAAGGGTTTGCCGTGTCGCGGACAACGAACGCGAACCAATGCACGTACTCGCAAGGGCCCGCGTAAAGCCATTGCCGGCAAGAAATAAGAGGACCTGATCATGGCCAAGATTGCTGCGAAAGTTCGCAAAAAAGTAAAGAAGAACGTGGCCGAGGGTATTGCCCATATCCACGCTTCGTTCAATAACACGATCATTACGATCACCGATCGTCAGGGTAACTCCCTGTCGTGGGCAACCTCAGGTGGAGCCGGTTTTAAGGGCTCGCGCAAAAGTACACCTTTTGCCGCTCAGGTTGCTGCTGAAGCGGCCGGAAAGGCGGCGGTCGAGTGTGGCGTCAAGAACCTCGAAGTCCGCATCAAGGGCCCCGGGCCTGGTCGCGAGTCCTCGGTTCGTGCGTTGAATGCGCTCGGCATGAAAATCACTTCAATTACCGATGTCACGCCAATTCCGCACAACGGTTGCCGTCCGCCTAAAAAGCGTCGGATTTAAGGAGAAAGACAAGTGGCTCGTAATCTCGATCCGAAGTGTCGTCAGTGTCGTCGTGAAGGCGAAAAGCTTTTTCTGAAGGGTGAAAAGTGCTTTACCGACAAGTGTGCCATCGAGCGTCGCTCGTATGCTCCAGGTCAGCACGGACAAAAGTCAGGACAACGTCTGTCCGACTACGGTGTTCACCTGCGCGAAAAGCAGAAGATTCGTCGAATCTACGGCGTACTCGAAGGCCAGTTCCGCAAGGTCTACAAGGAAGCAGATCGGCGCAAGGGCGTTACCGGTGAAGTTCTCCTGCAGTTGCTGGAGTCGCGTCTCGACACCGTAGCCTACCGTATGGGTTTTGCTGCATCGCGCTCGGAATCCCGTCAGGTCGTGCGTCATAACGGCGTGCTGGTCAATGGTCGTCGCGTCAATATTCCGTCTTACCAGGTTCGTCCTGGCGACGTCGTTGAAGTCGCTGATAAGTCCAAAAGCCAGTTGCGAATAAAAGCTGCGCTCGCCGCTGCTGAATCGCGTGGTTTTCCGGAATGGGTCCAAGTGGATGCCAAGGAAGCCAAGGGTACCTACAAGGCTCGTCCCGAGCGCAGCGAATTGTCGTCGACGATCAACGAAAGCCTCGTGATCGAGCTTTATTCTAAGTAATCGCGGCTCCGCTTGATCGAATCAGGCAAAGGACATGACATGCATAGCAGTGAACTGTTGAAACCGTTCAAAATCGATGTACAAAGTTTGTCGCCGCTGCACGCCAGGGTGGTGATGGAACCTTTTGAGCGAGGCTATGGACATACCTTGGGCAACGCATTGCGTCGCATCCTGCTTTCGTCAATGCCGGGTTGTGCCGCCACCGAGGTCAGCATCGACGGCGTACTTCACGAGTACTCGACGATTGATGGAGTTCAGGAAGATGTTGTCGACATCCTTTTGAACCTCAAGGGTATCGTCTTCAAGCTGCATGATCGCAACGAAGTTGTTCTTCAGCTTAAAAAAGAAGGTGAAGGAGTTGTTCGTGCCGGTGACATCGTGGTATCGCACGATGTCGAGATCATCAACCCGGATCATGTGATTGCCCATCTCTCTGCTGGCGGCAAGCTGGCCATGGAGTTGAAGGTCGAGAAGGCTCGCGGTTACATTCCAGGCAATCTTCGTCAGCTCGGCGACGGCAACAAGAGCATTGGCAAGCTGGTGCTTGACGCATCGTTCAGCCCGGTGCGCCGGGTCAGTTATTTCGTTGAAGCGGCACGCGTTGAACAGCGTACTGATCTTGACAAACTGATCATGGAGATCGAGACCAACGGTATTATCGAGCCCCAGGAAGCGATCCGTACTGCGGCGCGCATCCTGATGGAACAGCTTTCGGTATTCGGTGATCTGGAAGGTACCGCTCAGCCGATCGAAAATCTGAAGGCGGTCCAAGTCGATCCCTTACTGTTGCGTCCGGTGGATGATCTGGAACTGACGGTTCGTTCGGCAAACTGCCTGAAAGCAGAAAACATCTACTACATTGGCGATCTGATTCAGCGTACTGAAAACGAGCTGCTCAAGACCCCCAATCTCGGTCGCAAGTCGCTCAACGAAATCAAGGAAGTGCTGGCCGCGCGTGGCCTGACGCTGGGCATGAAGCTTGAGAACTGGCCGCCGGCCGGGCTTGAAAAATAAGCGGTCTGGAAAAGAATAGGAAGGAAAAGATATGCGTCACCGTTTGGGACTTCGAAAACTGAATCGCACCAGTTCGCACCGTCTGGCGATGCTGCGTAACATGACCGTCTCTCTGCTTCGGCACGAGACGATCAAAACGACCTTGCCCAAAGCCAAGGAGTTGCGTCGCGTTGTTGAGCCGATTATAACGCTGGGAAAAAAGCCGAGCCTGGCCAATCGCCGGCTGGCCTTCGACCGACTGCGTGACCGTGAGATCGTAGTCAAGTTGTTCGACGAAATCGGGCCGCGATACGCCGTTCGTAATGGCGGTTACCTGCGTATCCTGAAGTGCGGGTTCCGCAATGGCGACAATGCGCCGATGGCTTTCGTCGAGTTGCTTGATCAACCGGACGGGCCGGTTGCTAACGAGTCAGTAGCCGCTTGAGCAACCCGCTGTCAATAAGTCAAAAAAGCCAGGTGATACCTGGCTTTTTGACTTGACCTGCCAGATTGATGGGGATTGGTGGCGATACGAGAAAGCGAGCGATGAACGTTTACAGCGCGTGCGCTTCCGTGCTTTCCTTCTCCACTTCTTCCTGCTGCTGAAGCGCCCACATTTGCGCGTAACCCCCGTTTGCTTCGAGCAATGCCAGGTGCGTACCGCGTTCAACGATGCGTCCGTCATCCATGACCAGAATCTGATCGGCATTCATGATGGTAGAAAGTCGATGGGCTATGACCAGCGTGGTCCGCCCGCGTGCCGCGTAGTCGAGGCTGGCCTGTATCGCCTTCTCGGTTTTTGAATCGAGCGCCGAAGTGGCTTCATCGAAGATTAGTAGCGGCGGATTCTTGAGCAGGGCTCGGGCGATGGCGACACGCTGCTTCTCGCCGCCGGAAAGTTTGAGTCCGCGTTCGCCAACCCTTGTTTCATAGCCATCAGGCAAGAGTTCGATGAATTCGCTGAGCTGGGCCGCTTGAGCTGCTGCCAGTACCTCTTCACGACTTGCTTCCGGCCGCCCGTACTGGATGTTGTAGTAGATGCTGTCGTTGAACAGCACAGTATCCTGCGGAACGATGGCGATAGCTGCGCGCAGACTGGCCTGCGTCAGTTGTCGCAGGTCGCAGTCATTAATGCAGATTCGCCCGCCCTCGATATCGTAAAAGCGGTACAGCAGTCGTGCCAGCGTCGACTTGCCGGAACCGGACTCGCCGACGACAGCGACGGTATGCCCGGCGGGAATTTCAAAGTCTACGCCAAACAGGATCTGGCGTTTTGGCTCATAGGAAAATTCGACAGACGCAAAGCGTACCTTTACTGACTTTGCATCGAGAACGCGGGCACCCGCAGCATCGGCAATCTCGCGATGGACTGCCAGCAAATCGAACATGCGCTCGATATCGGTCAGTGACTGGCGAATTTCCCTGTAAATCACCCCGAGGAAGCTGAGCGGCATATAGAGCTGGATCAGGAAGGCGTTAACCAGGACTAGATCGCCGATCGTCATCCGTCCGTCGACGACGCCGGCGGCAGCGCGCCACATCATGGCCGTCACCCCGAGTGCGATGATGATTTGCTGGCCGAGGTTGAGCCAGGAGAGCGAGATCTGGCTTTTGGTCGCGGCGTCTTCCCACTGGCTCATCTGCGAGTCGTAGCGCTGAGCCTCGTACTCTTCGTTATTGAAATATTTGACCGTCTCGTAGTTGAGCAGACTGTCGATGGCGCGCGTGTTGGCCGCCGAGTCGGTGTCATTGACCCGGCGTCGCAGGTCGATCCTCCAGTTGCTCACCTTGATGGTGAATACGATATAAGCTGTCAGCGACAGCAGGGTAATTAGAACAAAGCCGAAGTCGTATTTGAAGAAAAGGATGCCGAGAACCAGACTCATCTCAACCAGTGTTGGAAGGATCGAATACAGCGTGTAGCTGATCAGGCTCGAGATTGAACGGCTGCCCCGTTCGATGTCACGCGACACGCCGCCGGTTTGGCGTTCGAGATGGAAGCGCAGCGAAAGGGCGTGCAGGTGCCGGAATACCTCAAGTGCAATGCGACGTACCGCCTGTTGCGTCACACGCGCGAACAGGATTTCACGCAGTTCGGTAAATAGGGACGTCGAAAAGCGCAGACCGCCGTAGAGCGCGAGCAACAAAGCCGGCAATGCCAACACTTGCTGCGTGCCGGTCAGACCGTCAATCATTTCCTTGAAAACGAGCGGTACAGTCACGTTGGCCACTTTGGCGGTGAACAGGCAGGACAAGGCGAGCAGGACTCGCCATTTGTACTGCCAAAGGTAGGGGGCAAGGCTGTTCAGGGTGCGCCATAGAGGGGAGTCGGTCGTTGGCTGACCGGCAGTAGTCCGGTACTCGGATGCAGTGCGGGAGGAACGGCGCATGGTATGTGTGTCAGCTTTCAGATCGATAGGTTCGAGTATGCCGGTTTGCGCAGCCCACACTCAAAAATAATTGTTGCATTGAAAACAGTATCGTCTTATTATTAAAACGAACGTTTGATTAGGTGTATTTTTCCCCCTGTGATTTTGCCTAATCCTGATATTTGCAAGCAGCTCTATGCCAGAGAATAAACTGAATTCGGATACCCGTGAGCGCATCCTTGACGTCGCCGAGCGCCAGTTCATGGCGCATGGCTTTGAAGGTACGTCGATGCGCATGATCACCAGCATGGCCGATGTTAACCTGGCCGCAGTGAATTATCACTTTGGCTCAAAGGAAAGTCTTTTGTGCGAGGTTTTCCGGCGGCGTCTGACCTGGTTGAACCATGAGCGCCTGCGCTTACTCGACGCCCTTGAGCAACAGGCGAAAGGAGCGCCGCTCAAGCCTTCACAGATACTCGAAGCGTTTTTCGGCACATTGATGCGTATCGGAGAGGATGACTCTTTGGGTGGAATGACCTTTCTGCGCCTGCTCGGTCGCACGTTGACCGAACCGGCTGAATTTATTCGTGCGTTTTTTGCCAGGGAATACGCCGAGGTGCTTGAGCGCTACAAGCTTGCGCTTTTTCGTGCGCTGCCTGATGTGCCCAAGGCGGAGATTGTCTGGCGTCTCCATTTCATGCTCGGCGCCATGTCCTACGCCATTGCCGGCACCGACATACTGCACGTCATCACCGGTCATGGGATCGGGGAAATGTCGGGCAAGGAGGCGGACAAGCAAAGCGAGGCCAAACAGCTTTCCGCGCGTCTCATGCCTTTTCTGCTCGGCGGTTTGCGCGCGCCCTTGCCGCAATTTTCCAATTCAACCCGAGCACAACAGGTGCCGATGGTAAAGACGGCCCGAAATAAGTCACAGGAGAAAAAACCATGATCCTACAAGCCCTGTTATTGCTTGTTGCGCTGTTGCTGGTCGGTGCCGCTCTGGTACTCGGTTTGACGCCGCTGCGTCGCTCGCTGCTCTCGCGTCCCATCTTCAAAACCTACAAGAGCATTCTGCCGCAGATGTCCGAAACCGAGCGCGATGCGCTCAAAGCCGGCACGGTGTGGTGGGAAGGCGAATTATTCCAGGGCGATCCTGACTGGAACAAGCTGCTGGCCTATCCGGTGCCGAAATTGAACGCCGCGGAACAGTCCTTCATGGACAACGAAGTCGAGCAGGCCTGTGCGCTGGTCGACGACTGGCAGGTTACGCACGAATTGCACGATATGCCGCCGGAAGCCTGGAAATACATCAAGGACAAGGGCTTCCTCGGAATGATCATCCCGAAGCACTACGGTGGTCTGGAGTTCTCGGCTTACGCGCATTCGCAGGTGGTGACAAAATTATCGACGCGCTGCTCGGCCCTGTCGGTTTCGGTGATGGTGCCGAATTCACTCGGCCCCGCCGAACTGCTGCTGCACTACGGTACCGAAGCACAGAAGAATTACTATCTGCCGCGTCTGGCCAAAGGGATTGAGATTCCGGCTTTTGCACTGACCAGCCCATGGGCGGGTTCAGACGCGACGTCCATTCCTGACGTCGGCATCGTCTGCAAGGGGATGTGGCAGGGCAAGGAAGTGCTCGGCATGCGCGTCACCTGGGACAAGCGTTACATCACGCTCGCTCCGATCTGCTCGCTACTCGGACTGGCCTTCCACATGTTCGATCCGGAGGGTCTGCTTGGCGACAAAAAGCATATTGGCATCACCTGCGCGTTGGTGCCGCATGATACGCCGGGTGCCGATCTCGGTCGCCGCCACTTGCCGCTCAACGCCATGTTCATGAACGGGCCGACACGCGGCAAGGATGTCTTCATGCCTTTGGACTATATCATCGGCGGCCCGAAGAATGCCGGTCAGGGCTGGCGCATGCTGATGGAGTGTCTGGCCACCGGGCGTTCGATTTCACTGCCCTCGTCCAACGCCGGCATGGCGCAAATGACGGCGCGTACGGTGGGTGGCTATGCCCGTGTGCGCAGTCAGTTCAAGATGTCGGTCGGCCGCTTTGAAGGGGTCGAAGAAGCGCTTACACGTATTGGTGCCTACACCTACATGATGGATGCCGTGCGCAAGATGACCGCCGGCGCAGTCGATCTTGGCGAGAAACCTTCGGTGGCTTCCACCATCGCCAAGTATCACGTGACCGAACGTGCGCGTCAGGTGGTCAATGACGGAATGGATATCGTCGGCGGCAAGGGCATCAGTCTCGGGCCGTCAAACTTTCTTGGCCGTGCTTATCAGCAGCTTCCCATCGGCATTACCGTTGAAGGCGCCAATATCCTGACGCGTAGCCTGATTCTTTTCGGGCAGGGCGCCATTCGTTGTCACCCTTACGTACTCAAGGAAATGCAGGCCGCGCACAATCCCGATGCCGGGCAGGGGCTGATTGATTTCGACAAGGCCTTTTTCGGCCATATCGCGTTCACCATCCGGCACTGCATCCGGGCACTCAGAAAGGGGCTGACCGGTTCACACTTTGTCTCCGTTCCGGACAATGTCGCACCGGAAACGCGACGCTACTACCAGCAACTGACTCGTTTCTCAACGGCGTTTGCCTTCCTTGTCGATATCTCGATGCTGGTCATGGGCGGTGAACTCAAGCGCCGCGAAAAGCTTTCCGCCCGTCTCGGCGACATTCTGTCAATGATGTACCTGTGCTCCGCGACACTCAAGCGTTACGAGTCCGAAGGGCGTCAGCAGGACGATGCGCCGCTCATGCACTGGGCGATCTGGGACACCATGTACAAGGCGCAAATGGCCTTCGATGGCGTCATTGCCAATTTCCCGCACAAGTTCATCGCTCGCCTTTTGCGTCGCATTATCTTCCCGCTCGGCCACCCCTACGATGTGCCGTCGGACCGGATTGGCCATCAGGTAGCCAAGTTGATGATTTCACCGTCGGCAGCGCGTGATCGTCTGACGGCCGAAACCTATGTGCCCAAGGTCGAGACCGAGGCCGTTGGCGCGATTGAACTCGCGCTCAAGGCGACGATTGACGCCGAGCCGATCGAGGTCAGGATCCGTGCCGCCGAGAAGAGCGGGGTGTTCGACAACATTCCGGAAGCCAATGTCCGCGACATTGCGCTGGTCGCCTTCGCCATGGGTGTAATTACGGCTGAGGAATCCGCGTTGCTCAAGCGGCGCAACCAGTTGCGCGATATTGTCATTCACGTTGACGATTTTCCGTTTGATTACGGTTTGAACCGACACCAGCCCCTGGCGCACTAAGCCGCA
>JAYSZS010000449.1:0-6926 GCA_043737935.1 Propionivibrio sp.
TCTCGTCGATCGCGAGCGCTTATCCGGTTATCTCGAAGGGACAGGAAAAATGATCCTGGTCGAGCCGGGCGCGCTGTTGACCGAAGCTTCGAAAATGCCAGGCCTCGACGGCCATAAGATGTCCAAGTCATATAACAACACGATCATGCTGCGCGAGGACGAAGCCTCGGTAACGAACAAAATCAGGCGCATGCCCACCGATCCAGCGCGTGTCCGGCGCCACGATCCGGGTGACCCGGAGCAGTGCCCGGTATGGCATTTGCATCAGGTGTATTCGGACGCGGCGTGCCGCGACTGGGTGCAGCAGGGCTGCCGCAGTGCCGGTATCGGTTGCCTGGAGTGCAAGCAACCGGTGATCGACGGCATCCTGCGCGAACAGACGCCGATGCGCGAACGTGCGCAAATCTACCTCGACGATCCGAAGCTGGTGCGCCACATCATCGCCGACGGTAACGAGAAAGCGCGCAAATTGGCGCAGGACACGATGCGCGATGTTCGTGAAGCGATGGGCCTGAATTACCGTTGAGTTTTTGAGCTGAACTTATGAGCATTTGCGCTACCCTCGAACACGCCGCAGAACCCTGGACTGAAGGGGTAGAGCCACTGGCGCGGATCTATGGTCAGCCAATGGTGCAGTTGCCGCTCGATCTGTACATTCCGCCCGATGCCCTGGCCGTCATGCTCGACGCCTTTGAAGGGCCGCTCGATCTGTTGCTGTACCTGATCCGCAAGGCCAATGTGAATGTGCTTGATATTCCAATGGCACCGCTGACCGTGCAGTACCTGACCTACGTTGAGGCCATGCGTTCGCACAATCTTGAGCTGGCGGCCGACTATCTGGTGATGGCGGCGATGCTGATCGAGATCAAGTCGCGCATGCTGTTGCCCAAGGCCAGAGTGGTTGAAGGCGAGGCCGTTGAAGATCCGCGTGCCGAACTGGTTCGCCGCCTGATCGAGTACGAACAGATGAAGCTGGCGGCGCACCGTCTTGACGAAATGCCGCAGGCCGAACGCGATTTCGACTGGGTTGAGGTGTGGGTGGAAAAATCGATGCTGCAGCGCGTGCCCGAGGTCAGTGCCGAAGACCTGAAGAAGGCCTGGGCTGGCCTTCTGCGTCAGGCCAGGCTGCATACGCATCACCTGATTCAGCGCGAGGAACTGTCGGTACGCGAACATATGGGTCTGATCCTTCGTCAGTTGCGCGACAGCGGCAGTTTTGTCGAGTTCGTTGCCCTGTTCGATCCGACGCAGGGCGTTCAAGTGCTGGTGGTAAACTTTCTGGCGATGCTTGAACTGGCGCGCGAGCATCTGGTTGAAATGACGCAGGCCGAAGCTTTTTCTCCGATTTACGTGAGGTTGGCCGATGGACGAGTTGAACATTGATTCAAAAACAAATTCGAGCACCATCCAGAATCCGCCGAATAATCCCGACGCCTTGAAGAACGTTCTCGAAGCGGTGTTGCTTGCGGCGCAGCAGCCCTTGTCCGTGAACGAGCTGAGAAAAGTCTTTGTCGAGGAAATTGACGCCGATGTCTTGCGCGTGCAGCTTGACCAGTTGCGTGTGGAATGGGCTGAACGACCGCTTGAACTCCTCCAGTTGGCCAGTGGCTGGCGCTTCCGTACGCGTGCCAAATTCCTGCCTTACCTGGAACGGCTTAACCCCGAAAAGCCGCCAAAATACTCGCGTGCGGTGCTCGAAACCCTGGCCATCATTGCCTATCGTCAGCCGGTAACGCGCGGCGACATCGAGGATATCCGCGGGGTTTCAGTGGCCACCCAGATCATCAGGGTGCTTGAAGAGCGCGGCTGGGTCGATGTCGTTGGCCATCGCGATACGCCAGGGCGCCCGGCACTGCTGGCGACGACCAGGAAATTCCTCGACGACCTCGGCTTGCGCAGCGTCAGCGAATTGCCACCGCTCGAAATGATCAATCAAACGCTGGAACTGGCCGATGCCCAATAAAACCCGTAAAACCCCGTTTCGAGCACCGACTGGCGCGCCGCGTCCGCCACGCACTGCGGCAGATTTCGACGCTGCAAAGGCGCCCCGACCTGAGGAGGAAGGCGCGGCCAGGCCCAAAGCTCGCTCGATGCCGCGTGCGCATGCGACTGCGGCGGACCCGTCGAAGCGCAGCCGGCACAAGGAGCTGCCGGGAAAGCCCGAGCGTCTGCACAAATTGCTGGCGCAAAGCGGTGTCGGTTCGCGGCGCGAGATGGAAGCGCTGATTGCCGAAGGACGCGTCAACATCAATGGCGAAACGGCCCAGACCGGCCAGTCGGCCAGCCCGGGAGACCGCATCAAGGTCAACGGCAAGCTGCTGCATCTGAAATTTTCCAACCGCCTGCCGCGCGTGATCATTTATCACAAGCCGGAAGGCGAGATCGTTTCACGCGACGATCCCGAGCATCGTCCGAACGTCTTCACCTCGTTGCCCAGGATGTCCGGCGGGCGCTGGGTCGGCATCGGTCGCCTCGATTTCAATACCAGCGGCCTGTTGCTGTTTACCACTTCCGGCGATCTGGCCAACCGGCTGATGCACCCGCGCTACAAGCTGGTCCGTGAATACGCCGTGCGTATTCTTGGCGAGCTGGCCAACGATGCGCGCCAGCGCCTGCTTGACGGTATCGAACTCGACGATGGCCTGGCGCAGTTCGCCACCTTCCAGGAAGCGGGCGGTGAGGGGGCCAATCACTGGTATCGCGTTTCGTTGTTCGAAGGTCGCAACCGCGAGGTACGACGCCTGTTTGAAGCGGTCGGCGCCGTGGTCAGCCGCCTGATGCGCGTGCGCTACGGCCCGTTCATCCTGCCGCCGAAACTCAAGCGCGGTCAGGTCATGGAGATTGGCGAAGCCGACGTGCACAAGTTGCTGGCCGATTTCGGCATGGACGATCCGGCGCCGGGTCGCCCAGTGCACAAACCGCGAGAACGCTGAGTCAATCAGGAGATCATGAGAATCAGAGATTTACGTCGGCTCTGATTTTCGTTATAATTCGGCGGTTTTCCGCTCGCCCCGCAGGGGCAATTTTTTCGGGGATGGGCTTTCGCCCATTTTTTATTTGTAGCCATGGATTTGCATCAACTTGTCGATAAAACGGTGACCGGTCTCGGATTCGAGCTGGTGGACGTCGAGCAGAGCCCGCGCGGTCGCGTGCTGCGTCTTTTCATCGACAAACCGGATAAACCCGGCGGTATCGATGTCGAGGATTGTGCGCTGGTCAGCAACCAGTTGTCGCGGGTGCTGGCTGTCGAGAATGTCGATTATGAGCGTCTCGAAATTTCTTCTCCCGGTCTTGACCGGGTGTTAAAGAAGCCGGAGGATTTCGAGCGTTTTTGCGGTTCGGAGATCAATCTGAGGTTGCGCCTCCCGCTCAGCGGCCGGCGCAATTTCAACGGCGTTGTACTCGGTGTGCAGGACGGCAAGTTAAGCCTGACGATGGATGCGGGCGAAGTGGTGCTGGATCTTGGCAATATCGACAAGGCCCGGCTGGTTCCAAGGTTCGACAAGAAATGATCAGGCTGGATCAGGGGGTTGTGAGAATATGAGCCGCGAAATTTTGCTGCTGGTGGATGTGCTGGCGCGTGAGAAAAACGTGACCAAGGACATCGTCTTTGGTGCACTCGAACTGGCGCTTGCGTCAGCGACCAAGAAGCGCGTTCACGACGAGGCCGATGTCCGCGTTGTTGTCGATCGTGAAACCGGAGATTTTGAGTCTTTCCGCCGCTGGGAGATCGTGGCCGACGCCGATTTCATTCACGAGGCTCAGCATATCCCGCTCTCCGAAGCGCAGAAGCAGGATCCCGAAGTGGAAATCGGCGATTACCTCGAGGAGACTCTGGAACCGATCGATTTCGGGCGGATTGGTGCGCAGGCAGCAAAGCAGGTGATTCTGCAAAAAATCCGCGATGCTGAGCGCGAACAGATTCTCAATGATTTCCTTGAGCGCAAGGAGCATCTCGTTACCGGAACCATCAAGCGCATGGAACGTGGCAATGCCATTATCGAGGCCGGCAAGATTGAGGCGGTCCTGCCGCGTGACCAGATGATCCCGCGCGAGAATCTGCGCGTCGGTGACCGCATCAAGGCCTTTCTGCTGCGAATCGACCGTGCCGCCCGGGGCCCGCAACTGATCCTGTCGCGCACGGCGCCCGAGTTCATCATCAAGCTGTTCGAGATGGAAGTGCCGGAAGTCGATGACGGCCTGCTGGAAATCAAGGCTGCCGCTCGCGATGCCGGGATGCGCGCCAAAATTGCCGTCAAGTCCAATGACCAGCGTGTCGATCCGATCGGTACCTGCGTCGGCATGCGTGGCATGCGTGTCACGGCAGTAACCAACGAACTGGCCGGTGAGCGTGTCGACATCGTGCTGTGGTCGGCCGATCCGGCAAAATTTGTCGTCGGTGCACTGGCGCCGGCCGAAGTGCTGTCGGTGATCGTTGACGAGGACCGGCACAGCATGGATGTTGTCGTCGATGAAGACAATCTGGCGATTGCCATCGGTCGTGGCGGTCAGAACGTTCGTCTGGCTTCCGAAATGACCGGCTGGACAATCAATCTGATGACCGAGGAAGAGTCGCAGACCCGCGTTGAAGCCGAGTCGGCTGCGATTCGCGTGCTGTTCATGGAAAAGCTCGATGTCGATGAAGAGGTGGCCAATATTCTGATCGGCGAAGGATTCTCGACGCTGGAAGAAGTGGCCTACGTTCCCCTGCATGAAATGCTTGAGATCGAAGCATTCGATGAGGCGACTGTCCAGGAATTGCGTGAACGCGCAAGAAACGTTTTGCTGACCGAGGCCATCGTTACCGAAGAACAGATCGACGATGTGGCTGAAGACTTGCTTGGCCTTGAGGGAATGGACAAGCCGCTGGCCGGCAAGCTGGCTGGCAACGGTATCAAAACGCGCGACGACCTGGCGGATCTGGCTGTCGACGAACTCACTGAAATGACCGGTATCGATGTTGATCGTGCCAAACAACTGATCACCACGGCGCGTGCGCACTGGTTCGAGTAAGTAGAAAAGAGGATTTCACATGGCGCAAACAAGTGTTGCCCAATTTGCCACCGACCTCAAGATGCCGGCGGCGACGCTGCTCGAGCAGTTGCACAAGGCCGGTGTTGCCAAGAGCAAGGCGGATGAAGTTCTGTCCGAGCAGGACAAGTCGAGGCTGCTCGATTATCTGCGTCGTTCGCACGGCGTCGGCGATGCCAAGACCAAGATTACCCTGACGCGCAAGGAAACCAGCGAGATCAAATCGCAGGACTCGCACGGAAAGTCACATACGGTTCAGGTTGAAGTGCGCAAGAAGCGGGTGCTGGTCAAGCGCGATAGTCCGGAAATTCGGCCGGAAGTTCGGCCGGAAGTTCGCGTCGAGGTACCTCCTGTAGCGGAATTTCCAGTCATTGCGCCGGAACCGATCGTTGATACCCTCGTTGCCGAAACTCTTGTTGAATCCGTCGTTGAGACGAAGACCGGCTCAGAGTCGGTCGCGAAGACCGTTGCGGCCACCAAAGTCAAAGCCGAAGTGCCTGGCGAAGCAAGAACCGGCACCAAGAAAGTCGTGACTCGCGCTTCGATTATTGGCGAGGAACAGCAGAAGCTTCGCGCCGAGGAAGATCGGCGCAACGCCGAACTGCGCTCACGTCAGCAAGCCGAGTATCTGTCCAAGCAACAACATACCGACGATCTGGCACGTCTGAAAATAGAAGCTGAAGAAAAAGCGGTCGCCGCTCGCGCTGCCGAAGCCGCCAAAAAGGTTGCCGTGCAGACGGCAACGGACAAGCCGGCGGATGACAATACCCTGCACAAACCGGTAGCCAAGCCGGGGGCGTCCGACAAGAAATCTGCCGACAAGAAGGGGCAGTGGAAGAACGAGGGGGCCAACAAGCGTCAGGGGCTGAAGACGCGCGGTGCGACAGGTGGCACGGGCTGGCGTGACAACCGGCATGGCAAACGCAGCACGCGTGGTGCCGAGACTGATGAAGCGCATTCCTTCCAGGCACCTACCGAAGCCGTGGTGCACGAAGTGCATGTGCCGGAAACCATTTCGGTTTCCGATCTGGCACACAAAATGACGGTCAAGGCCACTGAAGTCATCAAGACCCTGATGAAGATGGGTTCGATGGTAACCATCAACCAGGTGCTGGATCAGGAAACGGCGATGATTATCGTCGAGGAAATGGGCCACAAGGCCTTTGCCGCCAAACTTGACGATCCCGATGCCTTCATTGACGATACGGCGCATCATGACGCGCCGCTGCTGCCGCGTGCCCCGGTGGTCACCGTCATGGGCCACGTCGACCACGGCAAGACCTCGCTGCTTGACTATATTCGCCGTACGCGGGTGGCCTTCGGTGAAGCGGGCGGCATCACGCAGCATATCGGTGCCTATCACGTCGAAACCGAGCGTGGCATGGTGACCTTCCTCGATACGCCGGGGCACGAAGCGTTCACGGCGATGCGCGCACGCGGTGCCAAAGCGACCGACCTTGTTATCCTGGTCGTCGCCGCCGATGACGGAGTCATGCCGCAGACGAAAGAGGCCATTCACCACGCCAAAGCGGCGGGTGTGCCGATCATTGTCGCGGTCAACAAGATCGACAAGCCGGATGCCAACCCCGAGCGCGTCAAGCAGGAACTGGTTGCCGAGCAAGTCGTTCCCGAAGAGTACGGTGGTGACGCTCCCTTTATTTCCGTTTCCGCCAAGACCGGTGCGGGCATCGACGAACTGCTTGAAAACGTCCTGCTTCAGGCCGAAGTGCTCGAACTGAGAGCACCCAGGGAAGCGCCGGCGAAGGGTTTGATCATCGAGGCGCGTCTCGACAAGGGACGCGGGCCGGTGGCGACCATGTTGGTGCAGACAGGAACCCTGCGGCAGGGCGACGTGTTGCTGGCCGGTCAGGTATTCGGTCGTATCCGCGCCATGC
>JAYSZS010000450.1:0-14959 GCA_043737935.1 Propionivibrio sp.
AATTTCGCGGGTGGCGCGCAGCAGTTTGCGGCTGTCGGCACCGCGATAGCGCTCGTCGCTATCGGGGAAATGCCGTCCGATATCGCCTAGTCCCGCAGCGCCAAGCAGCGCATCGATGATCGCGTGCACCAGCACATCGGCGTCCGAATGACCGAGCAGGCCGCGCTCATGGGGAATGTCCACGCCACCAATGATCAACTTGCGCTTGGCGACCAGCGCATGAATATCACCGCCCTGTCCAACACGGATCATCTTTTTCTCCCTTTGAGGATGAGCTCGGCCAGACGCAGATCGGCAGGGAAAGTGACCTTGAGATTACTTGTATCGGCACCGACCAGACGCGGCTGCAGACCGCTTGCTTCGATGGCCCCCGCCTCATCGCTGACTCCGAAATCAGCGGCCAGCGCCTTGCGCAACACACCATAACGGAACATCTGCGGCGTTTGTGCCTGCCACAGTCCGTCACGCGGCTCGGTAGCGACGACCCGCTGCTGCGTATCGGCGCGTTTCAAGGTGTCCGCCACCGGGACAGCGAGAATGCCGCCTACGGCATCGTCGGCCAGTTCCTCGCACAGGGTGGCGAGCATGTCCTGCGACAGACAGGGGCGCGCGGCATCATGCACCATCACCCAGTCATCATCGGCGAGCACGCTGGCCGCTGCCGCCAGACCGTTGGCCACGCTTTCGCCACGCGTGGCACCGCCACAGAAAACGGCGTGCAGCTTGGCGCCGAGACTCGTCCAGTCAAACGAACCCCACCATTGATCGCCCGGAGACAGGACAACCCAGACTCGTTCTATCCGCTCGCAAGCACACAATGCAGCGAGCGAATGGTAAATCAATGGTCGCCCGGCCAGCCCGAGATACTGTTTAGGCACTTCGGAGCCGAAGCGCGTTCCGCTGCCGGCGGCAGGGACAATGGCGTAATGACTTGGCATCCCGTCATTCTAGCGGAAACTGCTCGCCGACAAGCCGCTTGCAATTGACTGAGCCCAACCCATAATGAAGATATATGGTCCCAGTGAAGGAGCCCTGCCATGAACCCGAGTGCGCGCCCTGCGGCTGTCGCCGGGATGTTCTATCCTGAAACAAGAGCGGTTCTGGCGCGTGATGTCATGCAGATGCTGGCCAGAGCCAAACAAATACAGGTGCTGCGGCCGAAGGCGATCATTGTTCCGCATGCCGGTTATATTTATTCCGGCCCTGTCGCCGCCAGCATTTACGCCCCGCTCAGCGCCCTGCGCGACACCATCAAGCGCATTGTCCTGCTCGGCCCGACGCATCGAGTTGCCGTCAATGGGCTGGCACTGCCGGCCAGCAACGCTTTCGCCACGCCGCTTGGCTTGGTGCCGGTCGATCAGCAGGCGGTGGCCGCGATTGAAGATCTGCCGCAGATTATTGTCAGCGAAGCGGCGCACGCCCAGGAGCATTCACTGGAAGTGCAGCTCCCCTTCCTGCAGACGGTATTCGGCGAATTTTCGCTGCTTCCCCTGGCGGTCGGCCAGGCGTCGCCTCAAGCCGTTGCTGAAGTGCTTGAACGGGTGTGGGGTGGTGAAGAAACCCTGATCGTTATCAGTTCCGACCTCTCGCACTATCTGCCTTACGCTGCGGCGCGCGAAATCGATGCGCAGACGGCGTGGCACATTCTTGCGCTTGATTCGAAGATTGATCACCAACAGGCCTGCGGTGCCACGCCGGTCAATGGCTTGCTGTTCGCCGCCCGACGACATGGCTTGCAGGCGCGACAACTCGACCTGCGCAATTCGGGCGATACCGCCGGCGACAAGGCGCGCGTCGTCGGTTACGGTGCCTTCGCCTTCCTTGAGGTAACACCTGATGCCCACTGATCCACTCGGCCAGTCGCTGCTGAGCATCGCCCGCAACGCCATTGGCAAGCGTTTCGGTGAACAGGCCGGTGCCTTTAACACTCATCCCGAGTTGGCAAAGCCGGGAGCGACATTTGTCACGCTGACGCAGAACGGCCAGTTGCGCGGCTGCATTGGCAGCCTCGAGGCCTCTCGTCCGCTGGCCACCGATGTCGCTGAAAATGCCGTCGCCGCCGCCTTTCGTGACCCGCGCTTTCCGCCGCTGGCAAGCGATGAACTGGCGCGCACCCGGGTCGAGGTCTCGCTGCTCGAAGCGTCGCAGCCCATGGATTTCATCGATGAAACCGACGCCCTGGCTCGTTTGCGTCCCGGCATCGATGGCCTGATCCTGACGCATGGCCATCGACGTTCCACCTTCCTGCCGCAGGTCTGGGAGTCGTTGCCCGATCCCCGACGCTTCATGGCGCAGCTCAAACTTAAGGCCGGCTTGCCGGTCGACTTCTGGGACGAGGAAATCACCCTCGCCCGCTATGGAGTACAGAAATGGAAAGAAGCATGAAAACGCTTGAATCAGCCCATCCGGCGCGCTGGTGGCACGCCCTGCCCGACGCGCCAGGCAAGCCGGCGCGCATCCAGTGCGACCTTTGCCCGCGTGACTGCAAGCTGCACGAGGGGCAGCGCGGCGCCTGCTTTGTTCGTCAGAACCTGGATGGCCGGATGGTGCTGACCACTTACGGTCGCTCGTCGGGTTTTTGCATCGACCCGGTTGAAAAGAAGCCGCTCAACCATTTCTATCCCGGCTCATCGATCCTCTCCTTCGGTACCGCCGGCTGCAACCTGGCCTGCAAGTTTTGCCAGAACTGGGACATCTCGAAGTCGAAGGACATGGATCGCCTGATGGATGCCGCCAGTCCGGACGGTATCGCCAGCGCGGCGGCGGCCTACGGCGCACAATTGGTAGCCTTCACCTACAACGACCCGGTGGTCTTTGCCGAATATGCCATCGACACTGCACTGGCCTGCCACCCGCAGGGGATTAAAACGGTTGCGGTTACCGCTGGCTACATTCATCCGGAACCCGCCAAAGCGTTCTATGCCGTGATGGACGCCGCCAATGTCGACCTCAAGGCCTTCACCGATGAGTTCTACGTCAAGCTCTGCGGCGGGCACCTGCAAGCGGTTCTCGATGTACTGACCTACATTCATCACGAAACCGAATGCTGGCTGGAGATCACCACCCTGCTGATCCCCGGTCAGAACGATTCGCCTTCAGAAATAAAAGCACTCTCCGCCTGGGTCGTACGCGAACTGGGCGCTGACGTCCCCCTGCACTTTACCGCCTTTCATCCCGACTGGAAAATGGACGATCTGCCGCGCACGCCGCCATCGACGCTAACCCGCGCCCGTCGTATCGCCATGGATGCCGGCCTCTACTATGTCTATACCGGCAACGTTCATGACACGGAAGGTGGCACGACCTTCTGCCCGGCATGTCATGCGGCCCTGATCGAGCGCGACTGGTACACCATCCGCCACTACGATCTGCCCGACGATGGCCGTTGTCCGCATTGCCAGGCCAGAATTGCCGGACGCTTCGGCAAGTTCGGCAAACCCTTCGGTGCCCAGCGCATCCCGGTCAGGCTGGCGCGACAGTGATCGACATTACGCCCGACGGTTTCGGAATTCCGCTTTCAATCCCGTCCGAACATGGCTTGCTGCACGGACAACTGGCTCTGCTGCCCGAAGCACCTGGCCTCATCGTACTGGCTCACGACACCAGGATTCTTGACGCACGCGATGAGCGGCTATCCAGCATCTTTCGCCAGGCCGGTCTTTCTACGCTGAGCATTGACCTGCTGGCACGGGATGAAGAGCATTTCCCCGATGTGCACAACAATGTTTCCCTGCTCGCCAGGCGACTGCTCGACTTTATTGGACTGATCAAGAACCGGATGGTTTTTGGCGAACTGCAGATGCTACCGATCGGCCTGTGTGCCGCCAACGCCACCTCACCTGTCGTCGTGCGAGTTGCTGCCCTGCGCGATCACGACATTGCCGCCATCGTCTGCCGTGGCGGACTGATCGACCGGGCCGGCATGCTCTACCTGCGCTCGCTCGATTCGCCGCTCCTGCTGCTGCTTGAAGAAAGCGGCGCCTCGCACATTGCGAGCAGTCGCCGCGCATTGCAGGAAGTGCACTGCCGTAATGAACTCAAACTGATCCCCGAAATCGGTATCGATTACGCCACTTCCAGCGGCTTTAAAATTGCCGCCCAAGAAGCTTCGAACTGGTTTTTGTCTCATTTTTCTCCAAGCTGAAGGGTAAAAATGGTAAACGAACCGGATAGCCATGCAAGCGAATTGTGTACACGGGCAAGCCGGGCAACGGTTGGAATGCAATTTTTTACCCATATTCCAATATAATCGGAAAACACAACAGGAGCGATGCGTTGGAAAAGCAGTGGTCTTTGGAGTCTTTCGGTAACGATGGTGTTCGCCTCGACTTCGTGATTACCGAACTGCCCTGTCGAATCGGTCGGAGCAAGGAAAACGATCTGGTGATTGCCAACCTTGGGCTAAGTCGTGTCCATGCCGTTCTGGCGCGTGACATCAGTGGGCAGATTCGGCTTGTCGACGAAAACAGCACCAACGGCACCTTCGTCAATCGCCGTCGAGTCGACGGTTACTGCCTGCTCAATGAGAACGACATCATCCATTTTGCCAGTGCCGAGTTCAAACTGCGCATGACTCTGGTGGAGCAAAGCACCGTGCTGCCGTTCGACGAGATGCACACCATGCTGATGCCGGACAATAGGTCCTTGTCGGAACGCTTCGTGCCGAACGAAGCCGAGTTTGATGAGTTGATCAATGGCTATGGCCTGTCAGGTGCTGCCCAGCCTATCGTTAATGCACTTACCCGGCAGGTCATGGGTTATGAACTTCTTGGCCGCGCCAATCATCCGCTGCTGCCGCGCACGCCGATCGAACTGTTTGGTCTGGCGCAGGCGATGGATCGTGAGCTTGAACTGAGCCTGGCTTTCCGCGAATTCGGAACCAGCAGAATCGCACCGCACTGTACGGGCCATGCCTTGTTCATCAATGCTCACCCGAAAGAGACCTTCAACGAGAGTTTTTACATCTCGCTCGAACGTCTTCGCCAGACTTCGCCAGACATCAACATCGTTGTTGAGATTCACGAATCAGCAGTGACCGACATCGTCAAGCTGCGTCAATTTGCCAGCCGGCTGACGCAGTTGGGAATCCGGTTTGCCTACGATGATTTTGGCGCCGGGCAGGCGCGCTTGCTGGAACTGGCCGACGTTCCCGCTCACTTCGTGAAGTTTGACATCTCGCTGATTCGCGGCCTGCACAAGGCCAGCGAACGCAAGCGCCAGGTCGTCAGGAATCTGGTGCAGCTGGTTTTGGCGACGGGTTCGGTACCGCTCGCCGAAGGCGTTGAAGATGAGGAGGAGGCGAAAGCCTGTATTGAAATGGGGTTTCAGTTGATTCAGGGCTACCTTACGGGCAGGCCGATCCCCGAGGAGTCGCTGTAACACCGGTTGAGCGAAACATGCTCAGAGCGATCCGGTATTCCGCTCACTTTTCGCAGCGCAACGCCGTGGGCTGGTACTTGGAATCCGGATCGCCAACCCGATCGAGCAGAGCAAACAGCACTGGCTCTTCATTTACCCGAATGACTTAACGCGACAATAGTGCGAGCAGCGATAGGAGTACCCGGTCAAGGCTGCGCAAAGGCAGTACAGCGCTGACCTGGACCAGTGTCCGCCGGTCGCCGAAAAAGCTGGCCAGGCCGGATCGGCTATAATGCCGCGTTTCCAGCACCGCCTCACATCACTCCTCGTGCTTCAGTCCAAGCCCTCCAGCGAATTTCCCGCTGCCCTGCTGTCGCTGCCCCTGCCCTCATGCAAGGCCGGCGAACGAACGCAGTTGCCGCCGTTTTCCGGATCGGCGGATGCACTGCACATCGCACACCTGGCGGCTGGTTCGAGCCAGCGGCTGGCCATACTGACGGCGAGCGCGAACGATGCCCAGCGCCTGCTCGACGAGATCCCGTGGTTCGCACCCGGGCTGCGCGTGCGCCTGCTGCCAGACTGGGAAACGTTGCCCTATGACAGCTTCTCGCCGCACCATGACCTCATTTCGGAACGCCTGGCGACGCTCTACAGCGTCATGCGCGGCGAATGTGACGTGCTGCTGGTACCGGCGTCGACCGCAGTTTACCGTTTTATGCCGCCAGCCTATCTGGCGGCCTATACCTTCTTCCTGAAGAATGGCGAGAAGCTCGACGCCGAGCAGTTCCGCGCTCAGCTCACGCTGGCCGGTTACACGCACGTCACCCAGGTGGTCGCTCCCGGTGAATACTCGGTGCGCGGCGGGCTGGTCGATCTCTTTCCCATGGGTTCGACGCTGCCCTTCCGCCTTGACCTGTTCGACGACGAAATCGAAAGCATCAAGACCTTCGACGTGGATACCCAGCGCACCCTCTATCCGGTGCCGGAAGTCCGCTTGCTGCCGGCACGTGAATTTCCGCTAGACGACAAAGGGCGCGCCCATTTCCGCCAGCGCTTTCGTGAAATCTTCGAGGGTGACCCGGCGCGTTCCGGCATTTACAAAGACGTCTCCAACGGCATCCCCTCGGCCGGCATCGAATACTGGTTACCGCTGTTCTTTGAAGAAACGGCGACGCTCTTCGACTACCTGCCCAAAGACACGGTGCTTTGCCTGCACAACGACGTTCCCGAAGCCATCCGCGCTTTCTGGCGCGACGCCCAGTCGCGCTACGACATGCTCTCCGGCGAGCACAGCCGGCCGCTGTTAGCGCCGGGCGATCTGTTCCTTGCCGAAGAACCCTTCTTTACCGCCGCCAAGCCCTATGCGCGGCTGATTCTAGCCGCCGGCAGCGTCGGCCAGTGCACTCGACTGCCACCGGTGGCCGTCGACCGCCGTGCCGAAGACCCGCTGAGCACCCTGAAAGCCTTCATCGACGGATTTCCAGGCCGAGTACTGCTGCTCGCCGAATCGGCCGGACGACGCGAAACCCTCGCCGGACTGTTCGCTGACTTTGGCCTGAAGCCCGACCCTTGCACCGATCTATCAGAATTCCTCGCCAACGGCTGCAAACTGGCACTGGGCGTCGCACCGCTGCATGACGGTTTCCTGCTGGAAACAGACCGCCATGAAACCCCTCCCAGCCTCCTCTTGTCAGGGGAGGAGACCCTCTTCACCCCCCTGACAAGGGGGGCTGGGAGGGTTGAATGCGGCCTCACCCCCCTGGCCTTCATCACCGAAGCCGAGCTGTACGCCGGCAGCCCATCGCGGCGCACCCGGCACGCCGCGCAACGCAAGGCTTCGCTCGACAACTGGCTGCGCGATCTCTCCGAACTCAAGGTTGGCGACCCGGTGGTACACGAACAGCACGGCATTGCCCGCTATCGGGGGCTGGTACACCTTGACCTTGGCGAAGGCGACATGGAGTTTCTCGAACTCCACTACGCCAGCGAGGCCAGGCTCTACGTTCCGGTCGCTCAACTGCACCTCATCTCGCGCTACTCCAGTTTGGATCCAGACGCGGCGCCGTTGCACACGCTGGGCACACCGCAATGGGAGAAAGCCAAGCGCCGCGCGGCCTTGCAGGCACGCGACACGGCCGCCGAACTGTTGGCGCTTTACGCCCTGCGCGCGGCCCGTCAGGGTCACGCCTTCGAATTCAAGCCACACGACTACGATGCCTTTGCCGAGGGTTTCGCCTTTGAAGAAACGCCCGATCAGGCGGCGGCGATCTGCGCAGTCATCGACGACATGAAATCCGGTCGCCCGATGGATCGCCTGGTGTGCGGCGACGTCGGCTTCGGCAAGACCGAAGTCGCCCTGCGCGCCGCGTTCTGCGCCGTCGCCGGCGGCAAGCAGGTCGCCGTGTTGTGCCCGACCACCCTGCTTTGCGAGCAGCACTTCCAGACCTTCACTGACCGTTTTGCGCAAGTGGGCATGCACTGGCCGGTGAAGATCGTCGAACTGTCGCGCTTCAGGACGACGAAGGAAACTACGCTGGCGCTCAAGGAACTGGCCGAAGGGCGTGTCGATATCGCCATCGGCACCCACAAATTGCTGCAGAAGGACGTCAAATTCACCCGCCTCGGCCTGGTCGTTATCGACGAGGAGCACCGCTTCGGCGTGCGCCAGAAGGAGGCGTTGAAAGCCTTGCGCGCCGAAGTCGACGTGCTGACACTGACCGCCACACCGATTCCGCGCACGCTGGGCATGTCGCTGGAGGGACTGCGCGACTTCTCGGTGATCGCCACCGCGCCGCAGAAGCGGCTGGCGATCAAGACCTTTGTTTCCAGGTTTTCCGAGGGCATCATTCGCGAAGCCCTGCTGCGCGAATTCAAGCGTGGCGGCCAGGTGTACTTCCTGCACAACGAAGTCGACACCATCGAGAACATGCGCGAGAAACTGGTCAAACTGCTGCCCGAAGCGCGCATCGTCGTCGGCCATGGCCAGATGAATGAGCGCGAGCTGGAGCGTGTGATGCGCAATTTCACTCAGCAGCGCGCCAACCTGCTGTTGTGCACGACGATCATTGAAACCGGCATCGACAACCCGCATGCCAACACCATTATCATCAACCGCGCCGAAAAGTTCGGCCTCGCCCAGTTGCACCAGTTGCGCGGGCGTGTCGGGCGTTCGCACCACCAGGCCTACGCCTACCTGCTCACGCACAGCGGTTTCAACGAGGACTCCGGGCTGACCAAACAGGCACGGCAGCGGCTCGAAGCCATCCAGTTGATGGACGAACTCGGCGCCGGCTTCTACCTGGCGATGCACGACCTGGAAATCCGTGGCGCCGGTGAAGTCCTGGGCGAGAGCCAGTCCGGCGAAATGCAGGAAGTCGGCTTTAATCTGTTTACCGAAATGCTCAATCGCGCCGTCTCCGCACTCAAGCAGGGCAAGGAGCCGGATCTCACGCAGCCGCTCGGCATCGCCACCGAAATCAACCTGCACACCCCGGCGCTGCTGCCCAACGATTACGCGCCGGACGTGCACGAACGGTTGACGCTCTACAAGCGGCTGGCCAACGGCGAATCGATCGACGACATCACGGCGATGCATGAAGAACTGGTCGACCGCTTCGGCGAACTGCCGCCGCAAGCGCAGTCGCTGCTCGACAGCCACCGCCTGCGCCTGCTCTGCAAGCCACTCGGCATCATCAAGCTCGACGCCAGTCCCGAGCAGATTGTCGTACACTTTGAAAGCAATCCGCCGATTGACCCGATGCGCATCATCAATCTGATCCATAAGGACAGAAACTTCAAGCTGGCCGGACAGGATAAACTGTCACTCAAACGACACTCACCCACCCTCGCTGATCGCGTCAATTCGGTCAAGGATTTGTTAAGGCAACTCAATCCATGAAACAAGCAGACAAAACCGACATCCCCAGCCGCGAAATTGAAAACGTCAACGTTCTCAATTTCGACCCGATGCCTTCGCCCGAAGAGATCCTCGCCCGCTTGCCGCTCTCGGAAAAAGCCGCGAGAACGGTGATGCAGGCACGCGAGGCGCTGCGCAACATTCTTGAACGCAAAGATCATCGGCTGTTCGTCGTTGTTGGCCCATGCTCGATCCACGACCCGGTGGCCGGACTCGATTACGCACGCCGTCTGAAAGTGCTGGCTGATGCGGTCAGCGACACGCTGATGCTTGTCATGCGCGTGTATTTCGAAAAGCCGCGCACGACCACGGGCTGGAAGGGCTACATCAACGACCCGGACTTGGACGACTCCTTCCATGTCGACCAGGGAATGAGAAAGGCGCGTCAGTTCCTGCTTGATGTTGCAGAAATCGGTCTGCCGACCGGCACCGAGGCACTGGACCCGATCTCGCCGCAATTCATCGGCGACCTCATCGCCTGGACGGCCATCGGCGCACGCACTACCGAATCGCAGACGCACCGCGAGATGTCATCCGGCCTGTCGACGCCGGTCGGCTTCAAGAATGGAACCAACGGTGATGTTGGCATCGCCATCAACGCCATCCTCTCGTCCTCCCGGCCACACAGCTTCCTCGGCATCAACAGCCAGGGGCGCACGGCCATTGTGCGCACACGCGGTAACCGCTACGGCCATCTCGTTCTGCGCGGCGGCGACGGTCGGCCCAATTACGACACGGTGAGCATGCAGATGACCGAGCAGGCGCTGACCAAGGCCGGACTGCCGCCAAACATCGTCGTCGACTGCTCACACGCCAACAGTTTCAAGCGGCCCGATCTGCAACCCCTGGTCATGGCCGACGTGGTCAACCAGGTTCGCCTCGGCAACAAGTCGCTGGTCGGCGTAATGATCGAATCCAACCTGGTGCCCGGCAACCAGCCGATTCCCGAAGACCTGTCGCAACTCAAGTACGGCTGCTCGGTCACCGATGCCTGCGTCGACTGGGAAAGCACCGAGAAAATGCTGCGCGATGCCGACCAGTTGCTGCGCGACGTGTTACCGAAGCGGAACCAATGAAACCAAAATGAAACAAGACTTCACCACCAAGGCACCAAGGACACCAAGTTGCACCAAGAAGGACAAGACTTTACAAGATTGACCATGATGTTCATGCGGACCGCAACGGTGCGATGTTCCGGCACTTTTTTCCGGTCGTGGCCCGAGGCCAGGCTTCGCGCTCATTCCGGAGCACCCCAAGTCCTTAGGGTGCTCGGGTTCAAAAGACTTTAACTTGGTGCTTCTTGGTGTCCTTGGTGACTTGGTGGTGAAGCATTTGAAGTTAACGACTGATATCAATCGCAACAAAAAGGAGAACCGTTTGCTTGCCGCCCGCCCCCTGATCCGCCCATTTACCGGCTTGCGCCCGCGTAACGAATACGCCGCCGCAGTCGCCGCGCCGCCCTATGACGTGCTTTCCAGCGAGGAAGCGCGCCAGCGCGCTACCGGCAAACCCTGTTCCTTCCTGCACATATCCAAGGCCGAAATCGACCTGCCGCCGGAGATTGACCACTACGCACCCGCGGTCTATGCCAGGTCAGCCGACAACCTGAAAAAACTGATCGACGAGGGCATCCTCGTCCGCGACTCCAGGCCCTGTTACTATGCCTACCGGCTGGTCATGGGCACGCACACACAGAGCGGCCTGATCGCTGCCGCCTCGGTTGCCGATTATGACAACAAGCGCATCCGCAAACACGAATTCACGCGACCGGACAAGGAAGACGACCGAGTGCGCCAGATCGAGGCGCTCAACGCGCAAACCGGCCCGGTGCTGCTTGCGCACCCGGACAGCGACGAGGCCGAGCGCCTGATTGCTGCCTTCACAAGCGCTACGTCGGTCGCCGACCTTACCGCAGAGGACGGCATTCGACACACGATCTGGCTGATCGACGAGGCCCAAGCCATCGAGCGGATCGGCGCCGTCTTCGGCGCTCTGCCCAGCCTCTACATCGCCGACGGCCACCACCGCTCGGCGGCGGCGTCGCGCGTCGCGGCTGCTCGGCGCGGCCAGGGGCGCTCCGACTCCGCCGAATACTTCCTGGCCGTAATCTTCCCGGCGCGGCAGATGCGCATCATGGACTACAACCGCGTCGTGCGCGATCTCAATGGCCATTCACTCGACAGTTTCGTCAAGGCCGTCGGTGAGCGGTGCACCATGACATCTTCCGCCGACAGGGTTACAGCGGACCGTTCGGGGACGTTCGGCATGTATGTCGAAGGGCGCTGGTATCACCTTGCCATCCGTCCGGATCTCGTACCGCTCCAGGATCCGGTTCGCCGACTCGATGTCTCGGTGCTTTCCGAACAGATCCTTGCCCCCATCCTCGGCATCGCCGATCTGCGCCGCGACACGCGCATCGATTTCGTCGGCGGCATCCGTGGCCTTGCCGAACTCGAACGTCGCGTCAACAGCGGCGAAATGGCCGTCGCCTTCGCCATGCATCCGACGCAGATGGCCGAACTGATGTCCGTCGCCGACGCCGGTGAAGTCATGCCGCCCAAATCAACCTGGTTCGAACCCAAGCTGGCGGATGGTTTGGTGTCGCACGTACTGGACTGAGCGCGAGAAGACAAAATCGCGCAGGTCGGGTCGGGTTACGCGAAAAGCCGCTAACCCGACCAACGCATTGCTACGCTGTAAGCATAAATTGGCCATCGGCACGCTATAAAAATATTGCGCTCCTCACAACTCTGATCAGGATTAATTACTCTTCGAGCCACTGATGATCGATTTACCCCAAAACCATGACCGAACACCTTGACCGGCTGTCCAGGTTCCTGCGCAATCTGGCGCAGGCGCTGCATATCAGCGGCATGCCGGCGCATGAACTTGAACTGCGCCTGAACTCGATAGGGCAGCGCTTCGGCGTACGCGTCGAGTGCTTTGCCGTGCTCACCATGCTGACCCTGAACATCACTGACGAGGATAATGTGCAGCGCGTTGAAATGCTGCGCCTGCCTTTTTACGACTACAACATGGCGCGCCTGATTGCGCTGGACAAGCTGATTGGCGAAATGGCCGACCTCAACAGCCTGGGCCGCGGCGAAGCACAACTCCAGGAAATCATCAACGCGCCGCCGTTGTGGTCCGGCTGGCCATTCATCGGCCTCGGCTTTCTGCTTTCCGGCTCCGTCGCCGTCCTTTTGGGCGGTGGCTGGTACGAAATGCTGTGCGGCGGTTTGGTTGGCATGTTGTTTGTCGGTGCCCATCAGGCGCTGGCCCGCGTTCCCCGCCTGGGGCCGGCGACACCGGTCATTCTGTGTGCTTCGGCGGCCCTCTGCGCGCATGTCCTCAGCCTCCTCCTGCCGCAGCTGATGCCCTTCATCACCGCCGTTGCCGGCGTTGTCCTGCTGCTGCCCGGGTTTACGCTGACCATTGCCATGTCCGAACTCGCCACGCAAAACCTGCTGTCCGGCACCGGGCGGCTGGCCGGGGCATTCCTGCTGTTGTTCATGATGCTGGCGGGTCTGGTGATCGGCACTCAGATCAGCGTGCATCTGCTGCCCGCGCATGGCACCGGCACTCCGCTTCCACTACCGGCCTGGTTCATCTGGCCAGCCATCGCCGCGCTCGGCGTATCCATGCTCGGTGTGTTGCAAGCCCCGCTTCGTGCCGTGCATGTCATGGTCGGCGGCAGCTTGCTGGCGTGGGCGGTATTTTCACTGGTCAGCGGCTTTCTCGGCGTCGTCGTCGGCGCCTTTGCCGGTGCGCTCACCGTGGCCACCGCAGGCCATTTCTACACATTTCTCACTGGCCAGCCCGACATCCTGGTGAAAATTCCCGGCCTCATCGCGCTGGTCCCCGGCAGCATGGGTTTTCGCGGTCTGTACGCCCTCATGGAACAGGGCAGCGCAATGGGCATCAGGTTGATGACCGATATGGTCTTGACCGGCGCCGTACTCGCCGTTGGGCTGCTCCTTGCCGACAACATCGCACCCTGCTCTTTGCCCGGAGGGTGCAAAGTTAAGCCTTGGCCCGGGTGATCATCATCAGCGGCTGATCGAGAGCGCTTGAGCAGTAGCAAGACGCATTAAGGCGAAAACTCCGTGCCGCCGTGGTCGATTCTGAGGTCAAATACGATTACCCTGATCTGTCGCCTCAGCAAGGGACTTTTGAGCAAGCGAGCCTCTTCGCTTCCGGCGGCAAGGGATTTCACTGCATCATCCCGATGCAGTGCTTGGTTCCGAAAGTGAAGCCGGGTGGCGTGGTGGCCTTGCCGCATATTCTGAAAGAATTGGCGGTAGCAACCTATGTTGATTGCATTGATCTCGTGGTCTACTCCTCACGCAAGGGCCGGATGTTCCGCCCCGTTAACGTCGAGCGCCCTGACCGCAAAGGAGTCTTTAAGGTTCCGCTGACCGTTGAAGAGTCCTTCAACATCACGCCTGAGATTTACCGGCAACTGTGCGCCGCACCCCGACACCTGCCGGCGCCGGCGCCCGCCCAGTTCAATCACAAGGTTGGCCTGCTGTATGCGGAAGCTTACCTCAAGGTTGAGAAGGCCCTGAAGAACCGGAAGAAATCCAAAGTTGACGCCAAGCTGATCCAGAAATTCGCTGGTGCGGTACCGCCAAGTATTCAAGCGGTTATGCGAGGCGAAAGCATACTTGAAGGCGTCGGGTTTCAAAAGATCGCAATGCAACTTGCCCCCACCGCTCACGCCCTGGCCAAGACCGAAGAGCAATTTATCCTGGAGCGCCAAGGTTTGATTGAAAGCCATGTATCCGACGGCAACCGCTACAACACGCCGTCCAAGCGTAGGATTGAACTGATCCGGATGCATCGCTATATGGCGGAAAATCCATGCTATGAATTCTCCGTCGGTGGCTTGAAATCCTTGATGGCCAAGGGCACCCCAACGCCCGACCTCGACAATGAAGAAACCAAGGAGGCCGAGGCCAAGGAAAAGTTCACCGACATCGAAACCAGTACCAAGCTGTCAGAAGCCGAGGAAATTAAAGCGTTCAATAAGAGCCATGCTGTTGTAATCGCTGACTCTTCCGTAGCAATGCTGCGCGAGTGAGTAAGCGAATTCGGGGGGACAAAACTTGACTACTTGACCAAGGATGCATTGGCTACTTTTTACCTAAACAAAACCGTACCCGTGGCCAAGAGGAGCGCTGATGGCGATACCTACTTGAAGAAGGTTCCATTCATACCGGTATGGCTAGCGCATCCCGACCGGCGCACCTATGAAGGCATCACGTTCACGCCTGACGGTAAGTGTCCGGCCCGCCATTACACCTATGGCGTGGCCTTGCTGTTGATTCCCTGCCCCTGTGTATCGCTGCATCCGGACTCAAGTGTAAGCGCCTTCTCCACCACCTCAAGTACATTGTATGCCAAGGAAATAATGAGCATTTCCGGTAACTGCTCGCCTGGGTAGCTGACCTGATTCAGAACTCTGCACATAAACCGGGTGTGGCCCTGGTGATACGGGGCAGGAAGGGTACCGGCAAGAGTAAGTTTGCGGATGTGCTCCGCCGGATACTGGGAGGGCACGCGTTCAAGGCATCATGAACTGGCTCCCTTTCAACGGACGCCACGAAATGTAAAGAGCGTTGTCCACGAGCCGTAGACAACGCGGCGTACATCATTACGATGTTTCTTTCATTTTCTGATTCA
>JAYSZS010000451.1:0-2937 GCA_043737935.1 Propionivibrio sp.
CGGCGATTCTTGAGTGCCTGCCGGTCGCTGTGCGCAACCATGCCCTTATTGCAAGCGCCTGAAGGGCTGGTTTGTGGCATTGATGAAGCCGGTCGCGGCCCGCTGGCCGGTCCGGTAGTGGCTGCGGCGGTGATTCTCGACCCTGCGTGCCCGATCAAAGGTCTTAATGACTCCAAGCAGCTTTCAGCCAGGCGCCGCGAGGCATTAGCGATCGAGATTCGTGCCAAGGCTTTGGCTTGGGCGATAGCCGAGGCCAGTGTCGAGGAAATCGAGCGCATCAATATCCTGCAGGCCAGCTTGCTGGCCATGCGGCGTGCGGTTGAAGCGCTTGCAACCCCGCCCAGCCAGGCACTGATCGACGGCAAGCACTGCCCGCATCTGCCTTGTCTGGCGCAAGCCATAATTGGCGGCGATGGTAAGGTGGCCTCCATTGCGGCGGCGTCCATCCTGGCCAAGACGTTTCGAGACGCCGGCATGCTGAAATTGCACCTGCTTTATCCGCAGTACGGCTTTGATCGCCACATGGGTTATCCAACGGCATTGCACCTCAAGGCGCTCAAGGAACATGGTGTCAGTCCGGTACATCGACGCCGCTATGCACCGGTCGCCCGACTCTTGCGTTTATGAGACAGATCGCCTCGCGCGAAAATTCGCATTTCAAAGCGCTGAAGAAGCTTTGCCGCAGTGGTCGCGAGCGGCGCAAGACAGGGCAAGTGCTGCTTGACGGAATGCATCTGATCGAAGTTTGTGTTCAGCATTCCGTCCCGTTGCAGGAGCTGCTGGTCAGCGAAAGTGGCTTGCTGCGTATCGAAATTGCCGCCTTTCTCGCCAGCAGTGACACTAGCGATCAACTCACTGTATTATCCGACGCCCTGTTTGCCGAACTGGCAACGGTCGAGACGCCAAGCGGCATCATGGCGCTTATTAAGCAACCACACCCAGCAAACGGTCTGAATCAGGAGATCGACGCGGTACTGCTCGACGGAATTCAGGATCCTGGCAACCTTGGCTCGATCCTGCGTAGCGCGGCAGCAGTGGGCTTTCGGCAGGTTCTGCTTGCGCCCGATTGTGCCAAGGCGTGGTCACCCAAAACTCTTCGCGCGGGTATGGGAGCACATTTCCGGCTTGATCTTCACGAAAGCTGCGATCTGCCCGCTTTTCTCGGAGCTTATCGCGGACAGGCCGTCTTGACGGCACCCGACGCGCCAGCGACTCTTTATTCGCTTGCTTTGAGCGAACCGGTAGCCTGGGTTTTTGGCAGCGAAGGGCAGGGTGTGCGAGCAGAAGTGGCAGAATCCACGCAACTTCGGGTTCGAATTCCGATGCCGGGAGAGAGCGAATCGCTCAATGTGGCTGCTGCGGCGGCGGTCTGTCTGTTTGAGACAGTCCGGCAGCGTCTGTAGCCTTTCCGCTTAAAGTTTTCTGCATCTTGTATGCGGATTTAGCCGCTGTTACGCAGGCCGGCGGCGATGCCGTTAATCGAAAGATGAATTCCGCGTCGCACCCGTTCGTCGACCGGTTGCGTTGATTCTGCTGCCCGATGGCGGCGCAGGAGTTCAACCTGCAGGTGATTTAAAGGATCCATATACGGGAAGCGATTGCGTATCGAGCGGCGCAGCAGTGGATTTTCAGCGAGCAGTTCGTCCTGTTGTTCGATAGCCAGCAGGTAGCGCCTTGTTCGCTCGTATTCGGCTCCAATACGGCCAAAAATATGCTCGCGCAAGGTCGAATCGCTGACCAGTTCGGCGTAACGCGAAGCAATTGTCAGGTCGGCCTTGGCCATCACCATATCCATATTGGAAAGCAGGGTACGAAAGAAGGGCCAGTTGCCGAGCATGCGGCGCAGCGTTTCCAGTCCGTCCGGGTTATCCTTGAGCCAGACTTCTATAGCCGAGCCAAAGCCAAACCAGCCGGGAAGCATCAGGCGGCACTGTGCCCAACTGAATACCCAGGGGATGGCACGCAGGTCCTCGATGCGTCCGGAAGGCTTGCGCGCTGTAGGGCGACTACCGATGTTCAAGCCGGCAATTTCGGCGATCGGCGTCGATTCGTGGAAGTAGCGATTAAAGCCCTCGGTCTCGTAAACCAGCCCGCGATAAGCTTGGTAAGCCAGTTCGGAAAGGCTTTCAAGTACCGCACGGTAAGCCTTCGGCTCGGTTTCATGTTCGAGATCGAGCAGGGTCGCTTCAAGTGTTGCGGCGGCCAGGATTTCGAGGTTGCGGCGACCCACTTCAGGATTTGCATACTTTGATGCAATGACTTCGCCTTGCTCGGTGATACGGATCTGACCGGAGACGGCACCAGCCGGTTGTGCCAGGATCGCCAGGTAGCTTGGGCCACCGCCGCGTCCGACCGAGCCGCCGCGCCCATGAAACAGGCGCAGTCGTACCCCGTTCGCAGCAAACACGCGCGTCAGTTCAACCTCGGCCTTGTACAACTCCCAGCCAGAAGTGAGGAAACCACCGTCCTTGTTGCTGTCTGAATAGCCGAGCATGACCTCATGCTCGTTGGCGCGTGAGGCGACCAGCGCGCGGTAGGCGGGCAGGTTGAAAAGACCCTGCATGATTGCCGGGCAGTTCCTCAAGTCGCCGATCATTTCAAACAGCGGGATGATGTTGATTGCCAATTCCGGAACGTTTCTGGATGCCGATGCCGGTGTCAGCAAGCCAGCTTCCTTGAGCAGTAACGCGACTTCGAGCAGGTCTGAGGCCGCATTGGTCTTCGAAATAATGACGTTAGGCAAGGCCGCGTTGCCGTAGCGGGCGCGCAGCTCGTGCGCAGTGAAAAAAATTGCCAGTTCGCCTTTTGTCTCATCAGAGTACTCGATATGTGGCGAATAGAGCGGGCGCGGACTGGTGATCTCTTCGCAGAGCAACGCAATACGGGCGTCTTCATCGAGTGCGGCATAGTCTGTCAGGCGTTCGATGCGAGCGGTGC
>JAYSZS010000452.1:0-6917 GCA_043737935.1 Propionivibrio sp.
CTGATCAACCCGATCGCCATGGAAGAAGGTCTGCGTTTCGCCATCCGTGAAGGCGGTCGTACCGTCGGCGCCGGCGTCGTCGCCAAGATCATCGAGTAAAAAAAGTAACAAGGTTGTTAGAACGTCCCGGTAAGGGACGCTCTTTGTCTCTGCTGCAGGGGTATAGCTCAACTGGCAGAGCGTCGGTCTCCAAAACCGAAGGTTGGGGGTTCGATTCCCTCTGCCCCTGCCACCACAATAAATTTAGCTGACTAAATGGCCGATAAAATCAAGTTTGCGTTGGCGCTGTTGTTACTGGTTGCTGGTGTCGCCGGCTTTTACCTGCTTGCTGAGCGGGCGATGATTCTGCGCGTGCTGGCGGTACTCGCCGGCGTGGGTCTTTCTGCCGCCGTAGCGTGGCAGACCGAGCCGGGTCGCCAGTTCTTTGGTTTTGCCAAAGAGGCGACCAACGAGGCGAAAAAGGTAGTCTGGCCGACGCGCAAGGAAACTCTGCAAACCACGGGTCTGGTGTTTGCCTTCGTTGTGATCATGGCGTTTTTTCTCTGGCTGACTGACAAGAGTCTGGAGTGGGTGTTGTACGACCTGGTTCTTGGATGGAGAAAAACATGAGCAAGCGCTGGTATGTGGTTCATGCCTATTCGGGCTTCGAAAAGAGCGTGCAACGTGCGCTCGACGAACGCATTCAGCGTCAGGGAATGCAGGATGTATTCGGACGGGTTCTGGTGCCGGTTGAGGAAGTGGTCGAATTGAAACTGGGCCAGAAAAGTATCTCCGAACGCAAATTCTTCCCCGGCTACGTGCTGGTGGAAATGGAGATGAACGACGAGTCGTGGCATCTTGTCAAAAGCACTCCCAAGGTTACCGGTTTTGTCGGTGGTTCGGCCAACAAGCCGACTCCGATTTCCGAGAAGGAAGTCGCAAAGATCATGCAGCAGATGCAGGACGGCGTCGAAAAACCGCGTCCCAAGGTGCTGTTCGAGCCGGGTGAGGTGGTTCGCGTCAAGGACGGCCCGTTTACAGATTTTCATGGTTCGGTTGAAAACGTTAATTACGAAAAGAATCGCCTCCGTGTCTCGGTGACCATTTTTGGTCGCGCGACACCGGTCGAACTGGAATTTGGTCAGGTCGAAAAAGCCTGAAATATGGTCTGATTCAGCTTGAATCGTGGCGTACTGATTCAGTGCGTCTTAGCAGGGCGGCCTCCGGGTCGCGCTCGTCGTTGGGGAGCGCTTTGAAAAGCGCGTTTGCACCCGTTTAATGGAGTTATTGCCGTGGCAAAGAAAATCGTCGGCTTTATCAAGCTGCAAGTCCCGGCGGGCAAGGCCAATCCTTCGCCCCCGATCGGCCCCGCGCTGGGTCAGCGTGGCCTGAACATCATGGAATTCTGCAAGGCTTTCAATGCCCAAACCCAGGGTCTGGAACCGGGTTTGCCGATTCCGGTGGTGATAACCGCCTTCGCGGACAAGAGTTTTACCTTCATCATGAAGACGCCGCCAGCAACCATCCTTATCAAAAAGGCGGCTGGCATTCAAAAGGGAAGTCCGAAGCCGCATACCGACAAGGTTGGCAAGTTGACCCGTGCCCAGTGTGAAGCGATCGCCACCCAGAAGATGCCTGATCTGACGGCTGCCGACATGGATGCGGCGGTGCGCACGATCGCCGGTAGCGCCCGTTCGATGGGCATTACCGTGGAGGGCGTCTGATATGACAACTTTGAGCAAGCGCCAGAAAGCCATGCAGGGCAAGGTTGACCACAACAAGAGCTACGCCGTTGGCGAAGCGTTGAAGCTGGCCAAGGAATTTGCTACCGCCAAGTTCGACGAGTCGATTGACGTTGCCGTCAGCCTCGGCATCGACGCGCGCAAGTCCGATCAACTGGTTCGTGGTTCGGTTGTCTTGCCGGCCGGTACCGGCAAGACCGTCCGTGTTGCCGTTTTCGCCCAGGGTGAGAAGGCCGATGCCGCTCGGGCAGCCGGTGCCGATATCGTCGGGTTTGAGGATCTCGCCGCAGATATCAAGGCCGGTAACATGAACTTCGACGTGGTCATCGCCACACCTGATGCCATGCGCGTGGTCGGTCAGCTCGGCCAGATCCTTGGGCCGCGAGGCCTGATGCCGAATCCGAAGGTGGGCACGGTGACCATGGACGTGAGCACTGGTGTCAAGAATGCCAAAGCCGGACAGGTCCAGTACCGTACCGACAAGGGCGGCATCGTGCATAGCACGATTGGTCGTGCTTCCTTTGCTCCTGAAAAGCTCGAGCAGAACCTGAAGGCTCTGATCGAGGCGCTGACCAAGGCCAAACCGGCCAGCTCGAAGGGCCAGTATCTGAAGAAAATTGCCGTATCCAGCACCATGGGTCCGGGCGTTCGTGTGGATTCGACCACACTGTAACGATGTATATGGAGCCAATGAACCGGCTCCGGAAAGAACTTTGGGCTGCCGGCGGGCTGTAGGGCCGGCAGATCGTCAAAGACCGCAGGTGCCGGAAGACAGAACCCTGCCTGAAGGCTTAAGTGCTCACAGCGGCCTGCGTAGACGGTGAATCCCGAACCGGATTTTTTGCAGTTGCTGTTGTAGAACTGTTGATGCTCCTGGTTCAGGTCGCCGTAGGTGCGAATTGCCCAGCCGGGCATTTCGTGTGTTGACTTGATAGGAGGAAGGGCCCATGGGTCTCAATCTGGATGAAAAAAAAGCCGTTGTGGCTGAGGTGTCGGCTCAGGTAGCTACCGCCCAGACAATCATTGTGGCTGAGTATAGTGGTCTTGAAGTGGCTCACCTCACCAGGCTGCGTGCGCAGGCTCGCAAATCTGGCGTGTATCTGCGCGTGTTGAAAAATACCTTGGTGCGTCGTGCGGTCGCGGGCAGCGCGTTTGCTGACCTCGCCGGTCAAATGACGGGTTCGTTGATTTATGGTATTTCCCAAGATCCGGTTGCTGCCGCAAAAGTGCTGAATGACTTTGCGAAAACCAACGATAAGCTGGTTCTAAAGGCGGGTGGACATGCCGGCAAGGTTCTCGACAAGGCCGGCGTGCAAGCACTGGCCTCGATCCCGAGCCGCGATGAACTGCTGGCTAAACTACTCGGCATCATGCAGGCACCGGTTACCGGACTGGCCTGTGCGCTTGCTGCGCTGGCCAAGCAACGTGAGGAAGCTGTCGTCTGATCTCACTTCTCACTTGCGCAAGCCTACTGACCGCTTTTACATGTAAACAGATTTAGGAGTTTATTGATTATGGCTATTACCAAAGATGACATCCTCGAAGCCGTTGGCAGCATGACCGTTATGGATCTGAACGATCTGGTCAAGGACTTCGAAACGAAGTTTGGCGTTTCTGCTGCGTCCATGGCCGTTGCCGGCCCGGCTGCCGCTGCCGTTGCCGTTGAAGAACAGACCGAATTTACCGTCATGCTGCAAAGTTTTGGTGAGAAAAAGGTTGAAGTGATCAAGGTCGTTCGCGCAGCCACCGGTCTTGGCCTGAAAGAAGCCAAGGATCTGGTTGATGGCGCGCCAAAGGCCGTCAAAGAGGCGATTACCAAGGCTGATGCTGAAGCCCTCAAAAAGTTGCTCGAGGATGCAGGCGCCAAGGCCGATATCAAGTAGTCCCGGCTGTGCAGGTTGGGCTGGCCGCTTTTTGGCGACCAGCCCTATTGTGCTTTTCCGGAAACGACATTGTTACAGCGTTGTTTCCACCGATTGTCAGTGCAGTTTTGTCGCGTGCAAACGCAAGCACGAATGGCAGTGATGCAGCAAGTGACTGTGTTCGCTTTATCTGTCCATTAGTTATTTCGTTTGTCCGTTGCGAACCGGCTTGAGTCTGCTGACTCTTGTCGTGATGCGCTAGAGGATTTTGCTTTCTGAGTTCGGAGCGACCATGACCTACTCCTTTACCGAGAAAAAACGTATCCGCAAGAGTTTCGCCAAGCGCGCCAATGTGCTTGATGTCCCCTTCTTGCTGGCGACGCAACTGGATTCTTTTACCGCTTTCCTGCAGGCGGCTGTTCCGCCTGCCCAGCGCAAGAACCAGGGGCTGCAAGCCGCGTTCTCCTCGATCTTCCCGATTGTGAGCCATAGTGGCAATGCCCGACTGGAGTTTGTCAGCTTTGCACTGGCCGAGCCTGCCTTCGACGTCAAGGAATGTCAGCAGCGGGGTTTGACTTTCGCTTCGGCCTTACGCTCGAAAGTTCGCCTGATCATTCTTGATCGCGAGACTCCCGATACCATCAAGGAAGTTAAGGAGCAGGAAGTCTACATGGGCGAGATTCCGCTGATGACGACGACCGGTTCATTTGTCATCAACGGTACCGAGCGGGTCATCGTTTCACAGTTGCACCGCTCGCCTGGCGTCTTCTTTGAACACGACCGGGGCAAGACGCACAGTTCCGGCAAGCTGCTCTTCTCGGCCCGAGTGATCCCTTATCGCGGTTCGTGGCTGGATTTCGAATTTGATCCCAAAGACATCCTGTTCTTCCGCGTTGACCGGCGACGCAAGATGCCGGTGACCACCCTGCTCAAGGCCATTGGTCTGACGCCGGAACAAATACTGCGCGAATTCTTCGACTTTGATACCTTCCAGATCAGCAAGCAGGGCATCGAGTTCCACCTCGTTCCCGAGCGCTTGCGCGGCGAGGTGGCGCGTTTCGATTTCAGCGACAAGTCCGGCAAGGTTCTCGTTGCCAAGGACAAACGGATTACCAGCAAGCATATTCGTGAACTCGATGCGGCCGGCATCAAGCAGATTGCCGTGCCCGAAGATTTTCTGGTCAGCCGGGTGATCGCCCAGAACATCATCGACAAAGACACGGGTGAGATTCTCGCCAATGCCAACGATGAAATCACCGAGACATTGCTGGCCAAGTTGACTGAGGCGGGTGTTGATTCATTGCAGACGCTGTATATCAATGATCTGGATCGTGGTGGCTTCATTTCCCAGACGCTGCGTACCGACGAAACGGTGTCGAAGCAGGCCGCGCGTGTCGCTATTTACCGCATGATGCGTCCAGGTGAGCCGCCAACGGAAGAGGCGGTCGAGATCCTTTTCAACGGTCTTTTCTATTCCGACGACCGTTACGATCTATCAGCCGTTGGCCGGATGAAGTTCAACCGCCGCGTCGCACGCAAGGACGTCGTGGAATTCAAGGTGATGGTCAAGCATGTTCCGTCCAAGCGCGAGCCCATTGTCAACGCCATCATTGAAACGGCTGGAGGTTCCCCCGCGGCCGTCGAATTGCTGCTCAGCGAGTTGTCCTATGGTATCCGTGCGGTCGCCGAAAATTTGACCGAAGAGGATGCAAAATCGCTGTCAACCCAATTGAAAAGCCTTGGCGTCAATAACGAGATTCGTGATCAACTGACGCTGTCGCCGCGCGATATCGTTGAAGTCATCAAGATCCTTGTCGAACTGCGTAATGGCCGCGGCGATATCGACGATATCGATCATCTTGGCAATCGTCGAGTGCGTTCCGTTGGCGAGTTGGCAGAGAATCAGTTCCGTGCCGGTCTGGTGCGTGTTGAGCGCGCCGTCAAGGAGCGTCTCTCACAGGCGGAATCCGACAATCTGATGCCGCACGACCTGATCAATGCCAAGCCGATCAGCGCAGCAGTCAGGGAGTTCTTTGGCTCAAGTCAGCTCTCGCAATTCATGGATCAGACCAATCCGCTGTCCGAGATCACCCACAAGCGTCGCGTCTCGGCCCTCGGCCCGGGGGGGTTGACACGGGAGCGAGCCGGCTTTGAAGTGCGTGACGTGCATCCGACGCATTACGGTCGTGTGTGCCCGATCGAGACGCCGGAAGGCCCGAACATCGGCCTGATCAATTCCTTGGCGCTGTTTGCTCGCACCAATGAATACGGTTTCCTTGAAACACCCTATCGCAAGGTGGCTGATAGCAAAGTGACCGACCAGATCGAATATCTGTCGGCGATTGTCGAGGGTGGCTACATCATCGCCCAGGCCAATGCGGCGCTTGGCGATGACAATGTGCTCAGTGACGATCTGGTAACCTGCCGTGAGAAAGGCGAAACCATTCTCGCCGAACCCGCTCGGGTTCAATATATGGACGTTGCGCCGGGACAGATCGTCTCGGTTGCCGCGTCGCTGATCCCCTTCCTTGAACACGACGATGCGAACCGCGCGCTGATGGGCGCCAACATGCAACGCCAGGCAGTTCCCTGTTTGCGTCCGGAAAAGCCGGTGGTCGGCACGGGCATCGAGCGGACTGTAGCCGTCGATTCGGGCACGGCAGTGCAGGCGCTGCGTGGCGGCAAGGTTGACTATGTCGATGCTTCACGCATCGTGGTTCGCGTCAATGACGACGAAACCGTTCCCGGTGAAGTCGGTGTCGACATTTACAATCTGGTGAAATACACCCGTTCCAACCAGAACACCAATATTAATCAGCGACCGCTGGTACGTGTCGGTGACGTCATCGCCAAGGGTGATGTGGTTGCCGACGGCGCCTCGACCGACAAGGGCGAACTGGCGCTCGGTCAGAATATGCTGATCGCCTTCATGCCGTGGAATGGTTACAACTTCGAGGATTCGATCCTGATTTCCGAGCGGGTCGTAGCCGAAGATCGTTTCACCTCGATACACATCGAGGAACTGACGGTGGTTGCCCGCGACACCAAGCTCGGGCCGGAAGAAATCACGCGCGACATTCCCAACGTCTCGGAAGAAGCGCTGAAGAATCTCGACGAAGCCGGCATCGTCTACATCGGCGCTGAAGTTCAGCCCGGTGACATCCTCGTCGGCAAGATCACGCCGAAGGGCGAGAGCCCGATGACGCCGGAAGAAAAACTCCTGCGCGCCATCTTCGGCGAGAAGGCATCCGACGTTCGCGACACCTCCTTGAGGCTGCCCCCGGGCGTCGCGGGTACGGTCGTCGAGGTCCGCGTCTTCAATCGCCACGGCGTC
>JAYSZS010000453.1:0-2936 GCA_043737935.1 Propionivibrio sp.
CGTTCAAGACAGTCGGCCGAAGGACCGGAACACCGGCTGCCAGCGGCCATTTGGACTGCAACGAGGAAGGACAGCTGCCGACCCAGTGCCGTCACACGACTCGCTCTATTGCGGTCATCTAAACTTGAATAACCGGTCATTCGAAATAGAATGCCGACCGTCCAAAGACAGTCATAGTTCAGTCGAAGCCCCCAAGTTGTCGAGGGCATCCTTTCCGCACCTACCGAAAAAAGTGCGGTAGTCGGATCTGCGGAAGTCGCTCCACTCGCCGATAGCGGTTGAGCGACGTCCGTTCATGTCTGCGCTTCTCTTACGGAATAAGACTGGCCTCGCTTTTCACCCAGCGCGTTATCGATCAAATTCCACCACGCATGTTACTGAAGCTCGTGCTGCCGATCGCTGCGCGTAGCGGGTGGCGTACACATACGCACGCCTTCGCTGATCCAGCCTTTGCCCTGCATCTCGGCGACAACCGCGAGATCAGTCGCGTAACGGTGATTTGACCCTTTACCCAACGCCGCGCCGTTGTCGTAGAGACGGTAGAGCGGCGAAAGATTGGCCGGGCATATCCCGGCTACCGGCACGGTAATACGGAAGGCGTCGCGTTCGAATCTCCAAGCCGGTTTGTCAGCAGGTGTCTGCGCCTCCATGCGCGCCAGAGTGTCGCATTCGAATCTCTCTGCGGAGTAGAAATGGCTGACCGGCCCGCCGTTGGTACCGCTATAGAAACGGCATACCGATGAGGTCCCAGGCATGGATGCTTCGATACTGAACGCGCCAAACGACTGACCGGTGCGACGCCAATCGCCAGCCATGCCGGTATCGACAAACACTTTCTCGAATTCGTGGGCGGTAATGAAGTAGCGATCAAGAAATGGGCTGTAGTACTCGACCGCGATGGCCGCTGTGCGAGGTGTGTCGGTCAGATATTTCTGCTGTGCACAGCCTGCATTCCCGGGGGAATTGGGACGCAATAGGCTGCCATCATCCAGTTGCAGAAAAGTCGCCGTCTGGACGGTGAGGATGACCTTGCCATTGTCAAATGCCTTGTTCAGACTGCCGTCGACATTCAGGCGATACGCGAGAATCCCGGTAGTGTTGACGCCGAAGGAACCGAATTGCCGCTGGCCCCGCATGAAAACAGTCAGCTTGCCGTCACTGCCTAGCCACATCTGCGTTGGCGTTGCAAAACTTCGCGGGTCCCGTTCGCCAGGAAGTAGGCGAAAACTGGTCTTGCCAGCCGCACCGTAACCCGTATCGATATTGCCGGACGCATCAAATCGCCGCACGGCAATCATCGGCTCAACACACGAGTCATCCAGGCAGTCATATGTCGCCAGCAACAATGCACCATCGGCCTGTACTTTGGCCACAGGAGAAAGCCAATCCGCGGCGCCCTGAAGCGGCACACGACGCGCACCGGGGTCAAAGGTTGGATCCGCACCAGATAGGTCATTGCGGAAACGCTTTACGAAAAGCTGCGGTGGCAGCGTCGCGCTCGGTACTTTTTGATACCAAGCTATTTCCACGCTGCCGTCCGACTTCACTGACCACGCGTAGACTCGCGCGTCAGCGGGCAATGTCGTGAACGGAATCGTAAATATCCCGCCGACGCCGAAGCTGGTGTCACGCAAGCCGCGTAAATTGGTACGTATGAATTCCCACGCCTTATCCGAAGATGTGAGCGTAACGATGCTGCCATCGGCTTGCTGGGCGGCACCACGGAGGTTGTGGGACCAGCTAGGCAAAATTACGTCGCTGATGCCTGCTGTGCCAAAGGATGCATCAGCAGCGCCGTCTACACGATAACGCGAAATGTTAACGCCAATGGCAGACAGACCGCCGTCTCCGGCTGGCTGAAGTTGCGCCACGCGATCACCCGTCTTGACTTCGCCCTTTGTTCCCCAGTTGCGGTCAATGCTACCGTCAGCGCGGTGCCGAACGATGCCGTTTTGAACGCCCGCGCCAGAAACGCTCCGAAATAGCGACGTATAGACCGCGCCATCCGCACCCAATGCCTGCACGTCCTGCCCACAACTGGCACCCACAAGCGCTTCCGGTTTGTATGCTGGATCTGGCTCGCCGTAGGCGATAGCCGTTGTGGCCGCCATTGCCGTGAAAAGCAACGGCAGTGCTGAGAGCAATGTTTGGGGAGAAATTTTGTGCATTGGTGACCTGACCTTTTTCGTGTTGTAAATATTGCAAAACGCAAATCAAGGCGCTTAGGCTCGTGTCAACTCTGCCTAGATACTAACGTCTACTCATTAGTATCGTTGACTGCATGTCGATCCGAGTTTACTGATCGCAACCTCGGTAACACGCACCAAATTTGCTGGTGCCAAGCAGGTCCACACGCGCATCAATCATGTAGGAGTCCTACAAAATCGCGATTTTCATTCGAGGCCAGTCGGATGCTCATTGGGCGCCGTGCATGGCGAGGTCGTATGGCCGCTATGCGGAAAACTGGAGGGCATCGTTGATTGCCCGGTTACGGCCGGTTGCGGACCTACAATTTAATTCGATAGATAAACACCATAGCCGGTCATTCAGGTTCCTGTCTCAGAGCGAGGACTTTTTTCGCTACCTCTAGTTGCCTGCGGATGGCCCTATGGACTGGGCCATTAGACGGCCAAGTTGGCTCATGTTGAAGTTCTTGAATGTGATGATCCAGAACAATGCGACTCATCTGAGACATCGCGTCCTTGGAGAGGCGCATTGGAGCAGGTCTGGACATAAGTGTGTCCCGCCATGGGATTAATCGAGCTTCCTGTAGTATTTGCTAACTGGTTTGCCAAACAATGCCGTCATTCGCTCCACTCCGTTCTGTCATTATTCCGAAGGCTAGTCGAGAGGCCGGTAATGGCCGATCTGGGGCCTTGATAGCTTGTTCTGAAATTAGCCGCGCTATTCAGATTGCACCGGATTGCGCAGGGCAT
>JAYSZS010000454.1:0-2933 GCA_043737935.1 Propionivibrio sp.
CCAATAGGCAATGTTATGCTGGATGATACAGGCCACGCAGGTGGTGCGCGGAGAATCTTTCAGGTTGTGGGCATCGGTAAAGTCGACTATTGCGCGATGCGCATTATTCATCGATTTTTGCAAGAACAGAAAGGGATCATTAATTTCCGGTGTTGCTTCCCGCTGAAACGATTCGATGAGTACCTGCACGGCGACCTGTGCGGCAATTTCGCCGTAGTAATGGCCTCCCATTCCGTCGGCAACGACCATCAACAGGGCGTCACGCGAATAACAGTGTGCCAGCCTGTCTTCGTTATTGGCGCGCTTGCCGGGACGGCTCTCCTGATAAATGGTGAATTTCATGAGGTTCCAGTCTTACCCTTGAACTTGCCGACCATATGGCCAAGCCAGTTCTTTTTGATTAATTGCGGTATGAGCACCTTTTCGGTGAGCGCTTTTTGTAGCGTCAAGACACTTTGCGGCCGATAAAGATGATTAAGGCATAAACACCAGTCAATCGTTTCGAGCAATTGATCCGAGTATTGTCCTTCCCAGCGCACCATGGCTGGAATCAACTTGTCTTTTTCCATACGGCTATCGGCGGCTTGTGGCGACGATGCAGCAAGGCTGGCATACATTGAAGCGCCAACGCTGTAGATGTCGCTCCAGGGACCGAGAAATTCTCGCTGGTGGTAGTGCTCCGGCGAGGCAAAACCCGGCGTGTACATGGGCTTGAGCATCGGAGTGTCGCAGGCCAGCGTCTGGCGTGCGGCGCCAAAATCGATCAATACCGGCGTGTAGTCGTTACGCATGTAGATATTTGACGGCTTGAGGTCAAGATGTAGCAACTTGTGCGAATGCACCTCACGCAGGCCATTGAGTAGCTTGGTAAATACATTGCGGATGAAATTCTCGGTGACGACCGCCCTGTTCTTCTGAATGAACTCCTGCAGCGTGCGCCCGTGCTCGTACTCCATGACCATGTAAACCGTATCATTGGCGCGGAAAAAATTCAGCACGCGGATGACATTCGGATGCGAAAGCCTGGCCAGTGCGCGGCCTTCTTCGAAAAAACACTTCATGCCATAACGGAATGCGGGAATGTGCTCCTCGCTGATCAGCGGCTTGATTTCACCTTCGCCACGCAAGGCCAGACTATTCGGCAGATACTCCTTTATGGCCACAGACTGCCCCCCTGGGTCAGTGGCCAGATAGACGATGGAAAACCCGCCCAGGGAAAGCTGATACTCGATCCGATATTCATCGAGCTGGTAACCGGCAGGAAGGGCATGGTTCGCTTGTTGCACCATCGGAATAGAAGCTATCATGTAGTTTTCCGGCCATTCTCGGGCTTTGGCGGTTGACTGTAAAGTCGGTCGCTCATTCGCTCCCCAATTCCTCAGGATTTCCATGATCTATAGCATGACCGGTTATGCTGCCAGAACGCTCGATGTTGAATGCGGCGCGCTGCATGTCGAGCTGAAAAGCGTCAACTCGCGTTACCTTGATTTCCAGTTTCGCGTTTGCGAGGAGTTGCGTGTCGTTGAACCGGCTTTGCGAGAAATGTTCAGCGCAAGACTGACGCGCGGCAAACTGGAATGCCGGGTGAGCTTTGCAGCGGCGACCGCGCGCGCCCGGCAACTCGACCTCAACGCCGATCTGCTGCAGCGCCTGAAAGCTTTCGAGGCGCAGGTGCTCAACGAGCTGCCGCAGGCCGCACCGCTGACCGTCAACGATGTCCTGCGCTGGCCAGGAATATTCGGAGACGACACGCTCGATAGCGAAGCGCTGGTTCCGGCCTGCCTCACGCTGGCCAGGGAGGCACTGGACGACTTTACTGCCAGCCGCGCACGCGAGGGTGAAAAACTGGCGGCAGTGATTTTTGAACGGGTCGCCCGCATGCGCGATCTGGTGCGCGACGTGGCACCGCGGATACCGCTGGCACAGGCAGCGTTTCAGGACAAGCTCAGGCTAAGGTTGATCGATGCCATCGGCAGTGCGGATGACGAACGAATCCGGCAGGAAGTCGCGATTTTCGCCGTACGCATCGACGTTGCCGAAGAACTGGCGCGTCTGTCGACCCACCTCGACGAAGTCGAGCGCGTACTGAAAGCGGGAGGCGCCAGTGGCAAGCGCCTTGATTTCCTGATGCAGGAACTCAATCGCGAGGCCAACACCCTCGGTTCCAAATCGGTGGTCAGCGAGGTTTCGCAGACGACGATAGAATTGAAACTGCTGATCGAACAGATGCGCGAGCAGATCCAGAATCTTGAGTGACATTTCAGGTCGTAGCACGGACTGGTCGCCTAGGTCAATTTGTAGGCCGGGTTAGCGTAGCGTAACCCGAAAGTCCTCCGGATCAAGGGTCATACAATGATGCTGGGTTACCCAGCGCTAAATCCAACCTACGGGATGGATTTGAACACGAAAACGGGAAGTTATTTCATAGACGTCCCTCCCCGGCCCTTATTCCCGTGCACACCCCCTTGCCCTGCGCGAGAGCCACTGTGTTCCAAGTCAAGAATTTTCAGGTACATTTTGATGATCCGGATTCCAGGGAATACCCGATTTCATAATGGCGTTCTTGATCGTCAGCATTTTGTGCATGCAAGCGAGCATCGCGACTTTTTTGTGTTTCCCCCTGACCAGCAGGCGCTCATCAAAGGCCTTGATGACGGGGTTGAAGCGCCCGGCGCTTGACGCGGCCATGTATAACGCGGTACGCACCGTCGCTCGGCTACCTCAGGAGATACGCTTGCCCTCAGGCAACCACTATTCGCGTTTAAAGGCGCAACCCCGACCAGCTTGCCCACCTGCGCATGGGTTAGTTGCCCCAACTCAGGCAAGGCCGCAAACAAGCTCGCAGGCTCAGCGCGGATTGACCGGTGACATCAGGAAGGCATGCAGAAACCGGTCGGCGTGTCTGGCCGTCCACGTCAATGCCTTGCGCGTTC
>JAYSZS010000455.1:0-14908 GCA_043737935.1 Propionivibrio sp.
TTCGGCGCCATCCGCTTTTTTACGCGCTTGCCGGTCCCTGCCTGGGTCGGGCACAGCAGCGAGGCGCTGGAGCGTTCGTCGCGTTATTTTCCGGCGGTCGGGCTGATCGTCGGCGGCATCGCGGCACTGGTTTTTGCCCTGACCTCGTTCGTCTGGCCGAAAACGCTGGCGGTGCTGGCTTCGATGGCGATTACGCTCTACGTCACCGGCGCATTTCACGAGGACGGCTGGAGCGACATGGTCGATGGCTTTGGCGGCGGCTGGGGAAAGACGCAGATCCTGGCGATCATGAAGGATTCGCGCATCGGCAGTTTTGGTGCGGTGGCGCTGGTCATGTTGATGCTCGCCAAGTTCTGCGCGCTGGTCGAGATCGATCTGCTGCTGATCCCTGTGACGCTGATTGCCGGGCATGCCTTCTCGCGCCTGTGTGCTACTACCCTGCTGCGCACGCTCGACTATGTGCGCGACGAAGGCAAGTCAAAGCCGCTGGCCACCCGCATCGGACGCGGCGAACTGGCTTTCGCGGCGCTTACCGCGCTGCTGCCTCTGCTCCTGTTGCCACTGCGACAGGCCGTCATCGGCGTGCTTTTTGCCGTGTTTGCCACGCTTTGGCTGGCGCGCCTGTTCAAGCGGCAAATCGGCGGCTATACCGGTGATTGCCTCGGTGCCACGCAGCAGCTTTCCGAAGTCGCCTTCTACTGCGGAATGCTGTGCAGATTTTCCTGATCCGTCATCCACGCCCGCTGATCGACGCCGGCGTCTGTTACGGCCGGCTCGATATCAACTGTGCCGACGCGCCGCACGTCGCCGCACGCCTGCGACCTTTGCTGCCGGAAGGCACACCCGTCATCTCCAGCCCACTGCGCCGTGCCTGGCAACTGGCCGAAGCGCTTGACCCGCAGGCGCGCATCGACGCACGACTGACCGAGATCGACTTCGGCGAATGGGAGGGCCAGTCGTGGGACGACATCGGTCGCGATGCGCTCGATGCCTGGGCCGCCGACGTTTTCAACTTCTGCCCGCCCGGCGGCGAATCGCCGGCCCGCCTGCAACAGCGTGCCATCGATTTTGCCGCATCGCTTACTGGCTCACATGTCGCCCTGGTCACCCACGCCGGGATCATGCGCGCACTAGTAGGTCACTGGCGGCAACTCCCGCTTGCCGAATGGACACAACTGAAATTCGAGTTCGGCAGCGTGACAGAGATTGTGATTTGAATCTCGAACCTACCGCGAAGGCGCAAAGGTGCAAAGGGAACGCAAAGAAAAGCTATAACTTCGCGTTTCCAGCATTTCTCTGCGATTCCTTTCCTTTATTCTCTGCGCCTTTGCGGTGGATGTTTTGAGAACATTGAAACTACCCAAACCCGATCCCGACGCACTGGCCTACAGCGCGGCACTGAAACACCGCATCGGCGATGAAATCGAATCCGCAGGCGGCTGGATCGGCTTTGATCGTTTCATGGAACTGGCGCTCTATGCGCCGGGAATGGGCTACTACTCGGGCGGGGCGCACAAGTTTGGCGCCGCCGGGGATTTTGTCACCGCACCCGAGATTTCATCGGCCTTCAGCCGGACGCTGGCGGCACAGGCGGCGCAGATCCTGGCGCTCAGCGCGCCGCAGATGATCGAAGTCGGCGCCGGGTCCGGTCGTCTTGCCGCCGATCTGCTACTTGAACTTGAAGGGCGCGCTACGCTCCCCGAACGCTACGGCATCCTCGAACTCTCCGGCGAATTACGCGAACGCCAGCGGGCGACGATTGGCCAGCGCGCAGCGCATCTGCTAGAACGCGTCGACTGGCTGGAGCGCCTGCCTGAACATTTTGACGGTCTGGTACTGGCCAACGAAGTGCTCGACGCGATGCAGGTGCATCTGGTGTGCTGGGGTAAGGAAGACGACGAGTGCGAAGAGTCATCAGACCCGGCGATATTTGAACGCGGCGTCGGCCTGGAAAATAATGAATTCGTCTGGCTTGATCGTCCCGCCAAGGGGCGCGTTCTTGAGCGGGCGCAGGCACTGAGTGTCGAGTACCCGCAAGCGCCCGGTTACCTGAGCGAAATCGGCCTGGCCTCGTCGGACTGGACGGCAGCCTGGGGCAGTATCCTCGGCCAGGGCGCGCTGCTGCTAATCGATTATGGTTTCCCGCGGCACGAGTATTACCACGGGCAGCGCGATTCCGGCACGCTGATGTGCCATTACCGCCACCATGCGCACGGCGAGCCCTTCTTCCTGCCAGGCTTGCAGGACATCACTGCACACGTTGATTTTACGGCGATTGTCGAGTCGGGCTTTGCGGCCGGTCTGGATATGCTCGGCTATACGACGCAGGCCGCTTTCCTGCTCAATTGCGGATTGACCGAGATCCTTGCCCGCACTCCGGTCGATGATTATTCAAACTACCTGCCGCAAGCGCAGGCCGCACAGACATTGATTTCGCCCGCCGAGATGGGTGAGCTGTTCAAGGTCATTGCGCTGGGTAAAGGCATCGACGAGAAGTTGATCGGCTTTGCCCAGGGCGATCGCAGCGCGACGCTTTAAGCGCACCTCGCCTGGCAGCGCTCAGCCCTTGCCTGCATACAGGTGAGCCATGAACCCTTTGCCGTCGGCGCTTGATGGCTTGTCGGCTGCCATGGTGTCAAATTCAAGCAGCCGGGCGGCGACCCTGGGACTCCCGGCCCAAGCGACATACAAGGACTCATCGCAGAATACGTCGTTGTTATGGTTGCACGCTTCATCCAGGACTTTTCCTGCACTCATTTCGGTGACGATCAACATTTTGTTTGCCTCTGCTCTAATAAATGGATAGCAAGTCAAGTAACGGTCGGGAAGCGGAAAGGTTGAGTGGCTCCAACAACTATTTTAACCGTTGTCCGGACTTCACTGGAACTCAATTGTCGTCCGCACTCATAACGCATTTTTGGGTGATGCCATTATCGTAGGCCCTCATCCCCGACCCTTCTCCCGCAGGGAGAAGGGTGTAAACCCCCCTCTTTGCCTGATTTGGCTTAGCCGGGAATCGCCATGCCGCGCTGCCCGGCGGGCCGTTCGCCAATCGCCTCATGCCAGCGACGCACGTAGGGACAGTTGGCCAGATCGATCTTTTGCCACTCATGCCGCGCTACCCAGGGGTAAGGGCCATGTCGGCAATCGAGTAATCAATGGCCAGATACGCGCCTCGGCCAGACGCTGGTCGAGCACGCCGTAAAGCCTTGCCGTTTCAGTGCTGTAGCGCTTGATCGCGTAGGGTAGCGGGGTGGGAGCATAACGCAGGAAGTGGTGCGTCTGACCGAACATCGGCCCCACGCCACCCATCTGGAACATCAGCCACTGCAGGGCTGCGTACTTGCCGCGCTCGGACGTTGGCAAAAATCGGCCTGTCTTGGCCGCCAGGTAGAGAAGAATCGCGCCCGACTCGAAAAGCGTGATCGGTTTGCCGTCCGGCCCATCGCGATCAACAATGGCCGGGATTTTCGAATTCGGGTTGATGGCCACAAATTCGGGATGTAACTGCTCGCCCTGCGTGATGTCGATGGTTTTTACGCGGTAAGGTAGCAAACACTCCTCAAGCATGATCGAAACCTTGCGACCATTGGGTGTTCCCCAGGTGTAGAACGTGATCGGCGTTACGAGCCGGCATCGAATCACTCCGCAAGTGCCAGAACCTGTTTGATAGTAGCTACCCGCGCGGCGTGAAGTTGCCCGGAAATCTGTGCCGCATCACTGCAGCTTAGCGCAATTGCTGCCGCATCGACGGTGCGCACGGCGTCCAGCGCTCTCAGGAACAGTTGGGCATCGGGGATCGGTTTGTCTTCCCAGCCCAGCCTTCCATGAAAATCGCAGGCACAGGCCTCAAGGAGTTGTTCGAAGCGGTGCGGGCGACGCAAGGCATCGGCACTTTCCAGGAGCCTGGTTATGGTTGCGGCGCGCAGTTCGGGAGCGCGGCGAATATCGCCGTGATAACGTGCCACCAGAAGCGCCAGATCGCGGCAATCGGCGGGGGTCTTGAGGCGAGCGCATACTTCGCCGACTAGCTCGACGCTGCGTGCCTCGTGCCCCGGATGGCGCGGCAGATCGGAGGCAGGCGTCAGCCCCTTGCCAAGATCGTGCAGGAGGACGGCAAAGCGCACCGGCAGGGCATAACCTTGCCGTGCCGAATGATCGAGCGCCATCATGACGTGCACGCCGGTATCGATTTCCGGATGGTAATCGGCACGCTGCGGCACGCCGAACAGTCGATCCAGCTCGGGTAGCAGGCGCGCCAGCGCGCCGCATTCATGCAGCACTTCAATCATGCGCGAGGGTTTCGCTTCCATCAGCCCTTTGGCCAGTTCCAGCCAGACGCGCTCGGCAACCAGATGATCGGCCTCGCCGCCGATCACCATACGGCGCATTAATTCGACGGTTTCCGGCGCGACTGAAAATCCGGTGAAGCGCGCGGCAAAACGGGCGACGCGCAGAATGCGGACCGGATCCTCTACGAATGCCGGCCCGACATGGCGCAACACCCGTGCCTGGATATCGGCCACGCCATGAAACGGGTCGGTCAGCGCGCCATCATCGGCGCGGGCAATGGCATTGATGGTGAGGTCGCGACGGGCGAGATCCTCTTTGAGACCCACCTCGGGCGCCGCATGAAAGGTGAACCCCGTGTACCCGTGGCCGGCCTTGCGTTCGGTACGGGCCAATGCGTACTCTTCATGCGTTGTCGGATGCAGGAAAACCGGGAAGTCCCTGCCGACCGGTTTGAAGCCGCGCTCGAGCATTTGGTCGGGTGAAGCTCCAACGACCACAAAATCACGATCCTGCACCGCCAAGCCAAGCAACTCGTCGCGCACCGCACCACCGACCGTGAATATTTGCATAAAGTAGGGGAGATGGTGAACGCTTAGCTGACCATTTCAGCCAGCGCGGCATCCCGCCATTCCTGCATGGCCGGTAACAGGCGCATGGTTTCAACCCACGCGCGCGAGGCCGGAGGAAGTTCTACCGCGTAGGTCAGAAAACGCCAGACGACGGGAGAATACATCGCGTCAGCAATCGAGAAATTGCCGTACAGGAAGGGGCCGTCCTGAGGGTAGCGAAGGCGGCAGCTTTCCCAGATCGAAACGATGCGGGCAATATCGGCTTCTACTTCGGCAGTACGAACGTCATAAGGCCTTGAGGAGACAATTTCCATCGGCATGCTGGAACGAAGCGCGCCGAAACCGGCGTGCATCTCGCAACTGATAGCGCGTGCCTCGGCGCGCGCCTTGCGCTCGGAGGGCCACAAAGTAGGTGTTTGCTCTGCGACATACTCGCAGATGGCCAGCGAATCCCAGACCTGGGTGGTGCCGTCGATCAAACACGGCACTTTGCCCGAAGACGAGTACTTGAGAATCTCTTCCCTAGACCTCGATTCACGCAGGTGAATGCATATTTCTTCAAAGGGGAATCCGGCCTGCTTCAAGGCCAGCCAGGGTCGCAGGCTCCATGCTGAATGATTATGGTCAGCGATGACGATTTTCATCATGACAAAAAATTCCCCGACGTTTAACGCCCGGCACGGCAGCGGTATTTATCCAAACGCATATGCGGTCTGACCAGCGCAGAAAGATAGCCGGGCGCGACGGCTTCGAGCGACTTCGGTTGCCAGCCCGGGTAGTTGTGACGACCATCGGTCAGGTTATCGAGCTGCATCGAACGCAGGTTATCCGGCGACATCGGCGGATTGGGCAGCAGACTCAGAAAGCGCGCCTGCAAGTAGGCAAGGGCATCGGGCAACCCGATCACCGGACGGCGCCGACCAATAAGTTCGCCGGTGTACTCAACCAACTCGCGCAGGGTGTAGACCGTCGGACCGCACAAATCGTAAGTTTGGTCAAAGGTAGCGCGATCGGTCAGACACGAGCAAAAGGCGTCGGCCACATCGCCAATATAAACCGGCTGAAAGCGGGCGTCAGCGCCACCCAGCGGCATCACGGGAAAGACCCGGAGCAAGCTGGCGAAGGTATTCAGGAAGGAGTCACCAGGGCCAAAAATGACCGAGGGACGAAACACGGTGACATCGAGCTCAGTAGCCGCACCGAGCACGGCGGCTTCGCCCGCCGCCTTGGATCGCAAATAGGCCGATGGCGCATCGTCAGAGGCCCTGAGCGCGCTCATATGCACCAGACGACGGACTCCGGCCTGCGTCATGGCTGCCAGAATTTTCTTCGGCAACTCGACATGCGCGGCAGCAAAACGCTTGCCGTAAGGCTGGCTTGAATCGCCATCGTGCAAAATGCCGACCAGATTGATGACGGCATCAACGCCAGTCATCAGCGAAGACAGCACTTGCGGGTCGTGGACATCGGCGTCCTCCATATAGACGGTCGGCAGCAGAATGAGCTGCTTGGTATTGTCACGACGGCGCGTCGGGATAGTGATGCGAATGCCCCGTTCGGAAAGCCGGTTGGCGATCCAGCCCCCGACAAACCCGCTCCCACCAATCAATAGTACTTTCTTAAGTTCCATGGCACCCTGACGTTCAAATGTGTTTTAAAGAGTCGATTTTACGGCAATTCTTCGGCCTTTGGATCAACACTCGAGCGTGGCCCGATCACGCCAAGGCGGCTTTTGATCGATTGCGGTTTGCCGTCAAACAGTGCCGAATAATAGACCGAGTTGCTTATCACTTTCTTCACGTAGTCGCGCGTTTCGTTGAAAGGAATGGTCTCAGCATAGATGGCGCCCTCCAGCGGACCATCGGCGCGCCATTTGCGGGCGCGACCGGGGCCGGCGTTGTAGGCCGCAGAAGCCAGCACCGGGTGATTGTCGAGGCTCTCCATCACCAGTCGCATGTACGTCGTTCCGAGCAGCAGATTGGTCTCGGTGTCGTTCACCTGACCCTGATGAAAGTCCTTAAGGCCGATTTTCCCGGCTACCCACTTGGCCGTCGCCGGCATCAACTGCATCAGGCCGGAAGCTCCCGCCGACGACTTGGCATTAGTCACGAAGCGGCTTTCCTGACGCATCAGGCCATAGACCCAGGCGTCGTCGAGCGATTGACTCTTCGCCGCCGGACGCACCTGATCGCTGAAAGGTGACAGGTAGCGCAGCGAATAATCGTGTTCATCCTTGGTGCGGTCAGCCGCGGCAATGGCCCGGTCATAAATGCCGGCGCGCTGGGCGATATCCGATGCCGCCAGCAACTCACGATCGCTCATGCCGCGCAGCGTCCAGTTCCATTCCTTGACGCCTTCAGTGCGCAGATTGACGCGATACAGTGCCAGCGCACGCTGCACGCCCGGATTAGTGGCAACTTGGGAGATTTCCTCGCGCGTCAGCGCCGCGGCCCTGGGTGGGGTCATGATCGCCCGACCCAGCTCTTCATCGGCCAGATTGCCGTAGAAGTTTGGCTGCCCGGCGATCTTTGCGAATAGCGTATTGGCCTCCTCAATGCGTCCGCCGGCACGGTAGGCACGTCCCAGCCAGTAAACCCAGGCCGGCTGTTCAGCGAGTGCGGGCGGCATCCTTTCGATGGTTGACCGCACCGTTCCCCAATCCTTTGCGCGCAGGGCTGCACGCACCTTCCATTGCGCCACCTCGTCGGAAAGCAGGACATCACCGGCTTTTCGATACCACTCAAGTGTCTCGGGCAAGTGCCGCTGCGCGGCCTGCCAGCCGATCTGGCTCCACACCCAGCCCTTTTCGCCGGCCTGCAACTGGCTCTCGATCCGCATCAACTGTTCCGACGCCATGCGCGGATCGTTGCGCGCAATGCGGCTGATCGCCAGCGCCACCAGCTCGCGGTTCATGCGGCTGCCGGCCAGGCTGGCCGGCAATTTCACCAGCCACGGTAGCGGTGTATCGATGACCGCCGCAACGACCCGCGCATCGGGCGTCTGGCTGGGCGGCAGATAGTTCATGCTGTAGCGCGCGGCGGCCGTCTTGTTTGACTCGAACTGGCGACGGATACGCGCCCAGACCTGATCGGCCAGAACGCGCTTTCCCAAAATCAGCGCCTCGAGTATCGGGTAGCAGGATTCGGGAGGCTCAATCAGCGTCAGCCACAGCGACATCGCCTCATCGAGCATGCTCGCATCGCCGCGTGCCTGGCGACTCTGCAGGGCGAAACACGAAAGCTCCTGTTCAGGCTGAGCCAGCAAGGGGAATTCGGCATCGAACTGCGCCCACTGTCGCTTCCGGCCCAACTGCTTGACCCAGTCACTACGCAGTTTCTCAGCGACATAGCTTTTTTCGTAACGCGACAGGAAGGCCTTGATCGTCGCCGGATCGGTGTTATTCAGATCAAGCAGAAGCTGCCAGTATTCGACGTAGGCTTGCAGCTCATGCCCCGGCAACTCGGAAGCAATGCGCTCTATTTTGACGCGGTCGCCAGCACGAACCGCGTCACGCGCCGAAAGAAATCGATCATCGCCCGTCACGGCTCCGATTGCGACCTGCGCCATCAAGCAGGGAAGCGTGAGGAGAAAAACAGTAAGACGAAACTTCATGATAAGCTGGATTCCCCGTAATCACGGGTTTTAGCATACCACATGAGCGCCCGATTGACGCCAGATACAAAGCCTGAAAATCGTGACGAAACGTGCGCCTCATTTCGGCGCGCTCTGCGTCAGCAGCGTATTGAACGTCGCCTGGCACTGTCGGCAGACGAGTGCGCTGTCCTTTCTGCAAAAGTTTGCGAGCATTTGCAGAAAAACTTTCCGCAACTGGCAGGACTGCGCGTCGGATTCTGCTGGCCGGTAAAAAACGAGCCGGATCTGCGACCACTAATCATGTCCTGGATTGAATCCGGCCAAACCGGATTTGCGGCGCTGTTGCCGGTTGTCCTCGAAGCCAAGGCCGCGCTCGCCTTCCGCAAGTGGACGCCAGGCCAGCGACTGATTGCCGACCGTTACGGCATCCTGACGCCGGTCGCAGGCGAATTTCTGGTGCCGCATGCGCTGTTGCTGCCGGTCAATGCTTTCGATGCGGACGGCTATCGCATCGGTTATGGTGGTGGCTTCTTTGACCGCACGCTGGCCGCGCTCAAGCCGGCTCCGCTAAGCATTGGCGTCGGTTTTGAACTGGCTCGCGTCGATTCAGTCCGCCCCGAAGCGCACGATGTCCGGCTCGCTGCCATGGTCAGCGAAGCAGGAGTTTTCAGAACGCTTTAACCTGCAGTGACATGCATCGGCAACAAAAGCATAAACGCCTGGCCTCTAATTGCTGGGCGCTGTCCGGCTCCCGATGATCACCGTTTTAGCGCACAGTGTGCGAACCGTGCTGGGCAATTCGCCCTTCAGCGGCCCACGAGACACTGCGCTGCGAGGGCTGGATGTTGATAATTCGATGCGGTGCGCCGTCCATGACAACGAAGACCGCTGCGGCGATCGCCGCAATATTATCCCGCGCTTCAACATTGGCCTTTAAATCGGGCTCTGCTTTTTCAACGTGAGCACCTTTTATGCCTTGAGTGGCCTTGGGTGCAGCCTTGAGGAAAAGCGCCACACGATTCAACAGCGGAAAGAACGACAGTACGACGCCGATACCGCTGATGATGATGAAGCTGAGAAAGAAATCGATGGCGCTGACGATCAACGCCCCCTGGAGGGTATCCGGAACAAGTGCGGTCATGATCAATTCGCTCCTAGCAGGGCGAGCAGAATACCGCCCGAGATGGCCGTTCCGAAAACACCGGCGAGGTTGGGTCCCATGGCATGATAAATCAGGAGATTTTTCGGATTTGCCTTGTAAGCCTCGATATGTGCGACGCGCGCCGCGATGGGGACGGAAGCGATACCGGCTGCCCCGATCAGCGGATTGATTTTCGTCTTGAGGAACAGATTCATGATCTTTGCGGTCACCACCCCGGAGCCCGTACCGACGACGAATGCAATCAGACCCAGTACGATGATTTCGAGGGTCTGGAAGGTGAGAAATTTATCGGCCGCCATAGTTGATCCGATGGCGACGGTCAAAATGATGATGATCACGTTCATCAGCCCACCGGCGGCCGTCTTCGAGAGACGATCCGTCACGCCGACTTCTCTGAGCAGGTTGCCGAGCATGAGCATGGAGATCAGCGGGGCTACCGGTGGAAAGAACAGGTTGACGATAATGGCGATGACGACGGGGAAAGCGATCTTTTCCAGCTTGGTCACTTTGCGTGATTCCGCCATACCAATTTCCCGCTCCGCTTTGGTGGTCAACAAACGCATGACCGGCGGCTGGATCATCGGCATCAGCGCCATATAGGAGTAGGCGGCGACGGAAATCGGCCCGAGCAAATGAGGTGCCAGCTTGACTGCGACAAAAATCGCCATAGGCCCGTCAGCGCCGCCGATGAGGCCGATGGCACCTGCTTCGCTGAGTGTGAAGCCGAGCAGCTTGGCGAGAATCAGCGCCACGAAAATACCCAGATGCGCTCCCGCCCCGAGAAGAACCAGCTTGGGATTGGCGATCATTGGCCCGAAGTTGGTCATCGCCCCGACACCGAGAAAGATCAGCGGCGGGATGATCAGCTTTTCCACGCCCATGTAGGCATAGTGGAACAGCCCGCCGTCCTTCACTGCGTAAAGCAGCGCCGAGATGGCTGGCCCGCCGGGAACGTCCGGTGGCCCGGGCACGTTGGCTACGATACAGGAAAATCCGATGCCGACCAGCAGCAAGGGCTCGTAGTGCTTGGCGATGGCTAGGTAGATCATGACCGAGCCAATGAGAATCATGAACAGATTGCCAAGGGAAAAGTTGACCGCTCCCGTCTGGTCGAGGAGTGCCTGCAAAAAAATCGGTATCTGGTCCAGCAAGTTACACCTTCTTTCGACGACGCCTGCGTCAGCAAGCTATCGATTCTGATTTAACGTCATTAATGACAAATGGTTGCCACTTGGGGGCTTTAGAGTCGATGCATCATACGCGGCCCCGGTGCAGCAGGAACTAGGGTTGCCCCTAGTCTTCGTACGCGCGACCTGACCATGCTAAGGTGCGGGCTGGTTTTCCAATTCGACAGGAATGAAGCGTTGAAATGTTTTGATTATGCGCGTAACGGGTGCGACCCGAGGCGCACGCAGTGAAGCCGTGGACAGCGCCACAGCAAGCTCAGCCCTGGGCGGTTGCCTTGACCCACTGGGCCACCAACAGCCCTGTCGCCACAACGGGTTTGGCTCTGGTGCTGGTGGCCCTGGTCGCAACACTCGACCACGCCACCGGCTACGAGTTGCGCTTGGCCATGCTCTACCTGGTACCGATCGCCCTGGCGACGTGGGTCGGTGGCTTGCGCGCGGGCGGAGCGATTATTGCGCTTTCGAGCTTTTTCTGGCTGGTGAGTTTTGGCTCTTCCCACCCGTATTCAGGCGACTTTTTCTTCTACTGGGAAGGCGTTGTAATGGTGGTGGTGTACATTGCCTTCGTTTTATTGCTGGCACGCCTGCGGGTCGCGCTGACCCGAGCCGACGAACGCTTCGTGCGGGTGCTCGAGGAGTTGCACGCTGCAGTTTATGTCGCTGACCAAGAAAGCGGCAGAATTCTTTATGCCAACCGCAGCCTCGCGCGCATGATCGACGCCGATCCTGACGCACTAGGCGCAGGTGAACTGGGCAACCGCTTTGGCCTCGGCGAGGTCACCGGCGAGAGTGCGATCGGCGACCACAAGGAATCGATCAAGGCGGAAATCGTCGCTCGCGAAGTGCGCGACCCGATAAGCGGTCGTTGGTACCTGGTGCAGGTCGTTCCGATTCCGTGGAAATCCAGTCGACGCGTCAGCGTCCAGGTGATCACCGATATTTCCGAAAAAAAGCGTGCAAAAGCCTTGAAACAGCAACATCAGGACATGCTGCACCAGACCGCCCGCCTGGCGGCGCTGGCAGAAATAGCCACTTCTCTCGCCCACGAAGTTAACCAGCCCTTGATGGCCATCGCCAGCTATAACGACGCTTGTCTGCGCATGCTGGCTACGCCCGGTTTCGAAAAGAAGGAACTCGTCACCGCCCTGAAACGCTGCCGTGAGCAGGCTTTGCGGGCAGGAAAAATCATCGGCCGGGTGCGTGACTTCATTCGCAGCAGACGTCCGAGCCCAACTCATTTTGATATCAATGCACTGATACGGGAATCACTGGAACTCCTGGAGACCCAACTGGAGGACTACGCGGTGACTACCGAGTTGTCCTTGTCCGAGACGCCACTGATAACCCATGCCGACCAAACCCTGCTGCTTCAGGTTGTCGTCAATCTGGTACAGAATGCCATCGATGCCATGGAAGAATCTGCACCCTCGTCTCGACGGCTGGGCTTGTCGAGCGCCAGGGCAGCGGACGGCGCCATCCTTGTCTCTGTTTCCGATCAGGGCGCGGGTATTCCCGAAGTGATCGCCGTTCGGCTTTACACCCCTTTGTTCACCACCAAGTCCCAGGGGTTGGGCCTCGGGCTGTCCATCTGCCGCTCGGTTGTCGAGGCGCATGGTGGTCGCATATGGCATAGTGCAAACCCGGTCAGCGGGTCCACCTTTCACTTCACCTTGCCCCCGGAGATTGATTGATGGAAGCGCGCGATAGTTGGCACACAGTCTTTGTCGTGGATGACGATGCGGCCGTCTGCGATGCGCTCGGGATGCTGCTGCGGGCGGCCGGGATGGAAGTCGAGACTTTCCGCTCCGCCGCCGCTTTCCTTAAGGCGCTACGCCCTGGACAGATGGGCTGCCTGGTGCTGGACATCCGTATGCCCGGAATGAGCGGGCTTGATCTGCAGGACGAATTGCATCAGCGCAAAATTACGATCCCTATCGTGTTTCTTACCGGACACGGCGATGTTTCGATGGCGGTTCGCGCGCTGAAGAAGGGCGCCGTCGACTTTATAGAGAAACCCCTTGAAGCGGAGCGGCTGGTTCTGGCCGTACTTAACGCCTTGCGCATTGACGCCGAGCGACGCAAGCAGAGTAACCGGCATGACGATTTATCTCTCGACCTGGCAACCCGGCTGGCGACGCTTTCAGAGCGCGAACGGGAAGTGCTGGACCGAATTCTCGAGGGCAAGCAGACCCGTCAGATTACCGACGAGTTGTGCATCAGTGTCAAAACCGTTGAATTTCACCGCGCCCGCATCAGGGAAAAGCTTAGCGTCACAACGCAAGCCCAGTTGTTCAGTCTCTTCATAGCGTCGGAGGGCGACGCTTGAAGCGAGCGCTTTGCCGGGGCACACCTGCCGACTCTGCGTTAGTTTATTAAAAATGCCTTTTTGCCTACCGCGTTCGACGCGCAAAGTTATCAAGGCGCCAGATGGAACCGCATAAGGGTTCTGTTGATCTGACCGCATTGATTGCAATTGGCTTCGAGCGACAAAGTAATGAAAACGTTATTTACATTCCGCGATTTATGCATCACCCATTTCGCGTTGCAGCATTTAGCGGCGATTCATGATGAGCTTATGATGTGTTGACCGTCTCGGTCGACTCCTTGCTGCCGTTCGTTGAATTCGATGCACCAACGGCAGGTATTATTTAGAGGTGGAGTTTCCCGAGGTGTTGCTTATGCATGTAGCCCTAGTCTTTTTTTGGACAATGCCAAATTTACCGGGATAACAACAATAGGATGCAATAGGCGTACCTTACACCACGCATCGATTTCACAAAGAGAAGTAATCTCAATGGCAACGGACAACAAGAACGCCGTCAAGCTCGGCTTTGAACAGACCCTATGGGCCACCGCCGACAAACTGCGCGGGCATATGGACGCTGCCGAATACAAGCACGTCGTGCTGGGCCTCATCTTCCTCAAGTACATCTCGGACGCCTTCGCCGAGAAATACGATGAACTCGCCGGCCAGAAGGATCAAGGTGCCGATCCCGAAGAACGCAACGAATACCTCGCCGAAAACATCTTCTGGGTGCCCAAGGAAGCGCGCTGGGCTTATCTGCAAGGTCATGCGACGCAGCCGAACATCGGCAACCTGATCAACGACGCCATGGTCGCCATCGAGACCGACAACACCCGCCTCAAGGGCGTGCTGCCCAAGGACTATGCCCGCCCTTCGCTCGACAAACGCAATCTGGGCGGCGTGGTCAATCTGATTGCCGGCATTGGCCTGGGCGATGCCGAAAGCCGCAGCAAGGACATTCTCGGCCGCGTCTATGAATATTTCCTCTCGCAGTTCGCCAGCGCCGAAGGCAAGAAAGGCGGACAGTTCTACACCCCGCAAAGCGTCGTGCGGTTGCTGGTCGAAATGCTCGCTCCGTACAAAGGGCGCGTCTATGACCCCTGCTGCGGCTCGGGCGGCATGTTCGTCAGCAGCGAAAAATTCGTCGAAGCACATGGCGGCCATATTGGCGACGTATCGGTCTATGGGCAGGAATCGAACCCCACCACTTGGCGGCTAGCCATGATGAACCTCGCCATTCGCGGCATCGAAGCCAACCTTGGCAAGGAACCCGCCGACAGCTTCCACCGTGACATGCACCCCGACCTGAAGGCCGACTACATCATCGCTAACCCACCGTTCAACATGAGCGACTGGGGCGGCGACCGCCTCAAGGAAGACAAGCGCTGGTCTTACGGTCGGCCCTCCACCCGCAACGCCAACTTTGCCTGGGTGCAGCACTTCATTCATCACCTGGCGCCCAACGGGGTTGCGGGTTTTGTGCTCGCTAACGGTTCCATGTCGTCAAACAGCGGAGGTGAAGGCGACATTCGCAAGGCCATCATCAAGACCAATCTGGTCGATTGCATGGTGGCTCTGCCGGGCCAGCTGTTCTATTCGACGCAGATTCCCGTCTGCCTGTGGTTCTTGGCCCGCAACAAGCGTAACGGCAAGGGGCAGGAAGGCAAGGCGCTGCGCGACCGCTCTGGCGAAATCCTCTTCATCGATGCCCGCAAGCTGGGCCGCATGGCCGACCGCACCCACCGGGAGCTAGGCGAGAACGACCTGAACACCATTGCCAACACCTACCACGCCTGGC
>JAYSZS010000456.1:0-2931 GCA_043737935.1 Propionivibrio sp.
GTAAACAGTCAGGGGCAGTTTGCTTGAAGGATGATTAGGGTCAAATTTCAGCAGCTTGATGAACTTCTGTGCCTCGGGTTTCATGTTGGCAATCAACGGCGCTGGCTGCCCCGCCGCAACAACAACAACATCGACTGACTTGTCGGAAATCAGCTTGACCAGCGCTTCTTCGTTGGATAGAAAACTTCCGTTCGCTTCCGGCATTGGCCCGTTAAACATCATCCGGTACAGCGTATGTGTGATCAGCGCCGCACCGCTTCCCACCAACCCGCCATTGATCTTTGCGTTCTTGATGTCGTGGAGGTAATTCATTTCCGAATCGGCGCGGACGATGTAATGAATTTCGGTGTTGTAAAGCGGCAGGATCACGCGCAGTGGGCGGATGATCGCGGCGGCCTCGGTGTTACCCGTACCTGCTCGATCCAGAAACGCCTGATAGACGTCCGCTTGGACCACAGCGAATTTGACACCGGGTTCGTAACGCAGAAGCTTGACGTTCGCCGCTGATCCCGAAGTAGGCAGAACCTCTAGCGCGATATCCGCGTCTGGCGTGACGAACTTGGCGAGATCGACGCCAATGGCGAAATAGGTGCCTTTCTCCGATGCAGTTGCGATCTTGTACTCAGCTGCAGCGGCAGCAATACCACTGGAAAGCAAAAGTGTTAGCGAGACACACAACCGGGTAAATGCGGATGCGAGTATGTAGATGCGAGCGCCTTTTATTAGCATTGTCATGTTATGGGTTCCCTTTGGTTGGTCCTGAAGTACACAATCCAAGCGCAGCAATTGCCTCGGTGCAGGGGCCTGTCCGCGGCGACGGTTTTTCGATGCCACTTGCAGCGGTGGGCCTCGCTGCTACTCCACTCGCCGTCCCTGATGATTCTGCCGAAATCACAGGCTCAGTTAGTACGTTGCGCCGACTGGTTCTGACTCGCGGCGTGCCAGTTGATTGACGATGTGATTGACTGCCTGCTTCGCCAGGCTCAATGGAGGGCAAAGACGCTGGCTTCTCAGCGAGAACTTCGGGCGCTGGTGTTGGCACCGCTACAGGCTTCATTGCCGGTGGCGCCGTGTTGATGATGCCGACACTGGCGTTTGTGGCGGAAGGTTCGGTCGTTTTAGACGAAGTCGGGGGATTCTCGGGACGGGTCGCCGTTTCCGTGGTTTTTTGTACATCGACCGGACTGCGCTGCTGGTAAGCAAAATAGGCGGCGGCCGCGAAGGCCACAAAGATGATGGCAACGACGAAGAGCGGCTGTCGCTGGGGGGTGGGCGGCGGTGACGCGTAGGGGGAGGCGAGCATCGCCGTCGAATCCGCATTGCCGGCAGCCTCCTCTGACGCTGTTGCAGGCGCACTGGCAAGCAATATCTCTGTGCTCTCGCGCAATTCACCGTGACATTGATAGCATGTCTTGGACGTTTTCTGGTTCACGGCGCCGCATTGCGGGCAGGGGATCAAATGTAATGGCGCACCGCAGCCGGTGCAGAACTTCGCGTCCGCAGGATTGGCGTGCTCGCAATACTGGCACAAGGTAAGTGATGCGGTCAGAGTCATGGATGTATCTTCAAACAGATTAGCGCCTTGCGCGGGGACCGATTTTTTGGTGTCAGGTGGTTCACTCGCAGCAGCGGCGAATTCAAAGAATGCGCCGCGCGTGGCGTAATTATGCGCCGGGCCGGGTTTGTCCTCAATCCCCGGCGTGGTCTGCAAAGAATAGCTTCCGCTCGCGTGCTGCGGCCGGTGCCGGTACAATACCGGCTACACTCATTCCGTGTAGTCCGTTTCCGCTCTTTCGGCTACCGCTGTCGCCAGCCGCACTTTTCAACTGCGCCATTGCAAATCCTCAAAGGGCATTTTTAGTAAGGCTGTTTGAATGTCCTTCGCTGCACTTAATCTCATCCCCGAATTACTCCGCGCCGTCGAGGCCCAAGGCTACACCGAGCCTACGCCCATCCAGGCCAAAGCCATTCCGGCGATCCTCGAGGGTCGCGATATCATGGGCTGCGCACAGACCGGCACCGGCAAGACAGCCGGATTTACATTACCGCTACTCCAGCTACTCGCGCCGCATGCCAGCAGTAGCTCTTCGCCCGCCCGACACCCGGTGCGCGCACTCGTGCTGGTGCCAACGCGTGAACTTGCGGCCCAGGTAGAAGAATCGGTACGCACGTACAGCAAATATTTACCGCTGCGGGCAGCAGTCGTTTACGGCGGCATTGACATCAAGCCACAGATCAAGGCGCTGCACACGGGTGTTGAAATTGTGGTCGCAACCCCTGGCCGTCTGCTCGATCATCTTCAGCAAAAAAGTATCAATCTCTCTCAGGTCAGTATCTTGGTGCTTGATGAGGCGGATCGCATGCTTGACATGGGCTTCATGCCCGATATCGAGCGCATCCTCGCGGTGTTGCCGCCGATTCGGCAAAACCTGCTGTTTTCAGCGACCTTTTCCAATGAGATCAAGCGGCTTGCCGAGCAATTCATGCGTAACCCCACCATGATTGAAGTTGCGCGTCGTAATGCCCCGGCGGAATTAGTCACTCATCAGGTATTTGAAATCGCCGGTGCGAAGAAAGCCGCGCTGCTGGCGCACCTGATTCGTTCGCGCGAAATGAAACAGGTGTTGATTTTTACGCGCATGAAGCGGGACGCCGACCGCGTCGCCCGCCAGCTGCAAAAAGACGGGCTGCCCGCCGTGGCGATTCACAGCGACCGCAGCCAGTCGGAGCGTACCCAGGCGCTGGACGAGTTCAAGCAGGGCAAGTCGGCGATCCTCGTTGCGACGGATATTGCCGCGCGCGGTCTCGACATCGATTCTCTGCCCTTCGTGATCAATTATGAATTGCCGCACACACCGGAAGATTACGTCCACCGAATCGGTCGTACCGGGCGCGCCGGCACGCCGGGCGAGGCGATATCACTGGTCAGCC